>DATCMN010000425.1:0-3818 GCA_036563405.1 Naasia sp.
GCGAGCACCGGCTTCTTCAACACGATGGTGCAGGAGGCGCGCGACACCAGCTCGCAGAGCGTCGGCGACGGCGAGGAGAGTCGCGCGTTCTACCGCCTGCCCGTCTGGAAGCGCATCATCGTGATGCTCGGCGGGCCGTTCATGAACCTGCTGCTCGCCATCCTGTTCTACGCGATCGTCCTCATGGGCTTCGGCACCGCACAGGCCACCACCACCGTCGGCTCGGTGTCCGAGTGCGTGCTGCCCGCCACCAGCGAGCGGACCACCTGCGCCGCGGACGACCCGGCAGCGCCGGGAGCCGAGGCGGGGGTCCTGCCGGGCGACACGATCGTCGAGGTCGACGGCGTTCCCGCCGAATCGTGGGAATCGGTGACCGCAGCGATCCGCGAATCGGCGGGCACCCCTCTCGATCTCGTCGTCGAGCGGGACGGCGAGCGCCTCGAGCTGACCGCGACGCCGCTGCTCACGGAGCGGCCCGTCGCCGGCGAGAACGGGGAGGCGCTCGTCGACGCGAACGGCGATCTGGTCACCCGGGAGGTCGGCTTCCTCGGCATCGGTCCCACCTCCGAGCTCGTGCCGCAGCCCGCCTCGTCCGTGCTGCCCATGGTGGGCCAGAACATCGCGGCTGTCGCCGGCATCATCCTCGACCTGCCGCAGCGCCTGATCGATGTCGCGAACGCGGCGTTCGGCAGCGGCGAGCGCGACCCGAACGGTCCGGTCAGCGTGGTCGGCGTCGGCCGCCTCGCCGGCGAGATCGCGAGCCTCGACGAGGCGCCGATCGCCTCCCGGGTCGCGAGCCTGATCGGCATCCTCGCCTCCCTCAACGTGGCGCTGCTCGTGTTCAACCTCGTGCCGCTGATGCCGCTCGACGGCGGGCACGTCGCCGGAGCACTGTGGGAGGGCCTCCGCCGCGCCTTCGCGAAGCTGTTCCGGCGGCGGGATCCGGGGCCTGTCGACACGGCGAAGCTGATGCCCGTCACCTTCGCGGTCGTGATCGTGCTCGGCGCCATGAGCGCCCTCCTCATCTACGCCGACATCGTGAAGCCCATCTCCGTGCTGTAGCCCGGCGCGGGCCCGACGCGCGGTGCGCGCACCCGACGCGCGGTGCGTACAGCCCAGCGCGGTTGGTGCACCCACCGCGTGAGGCTCCTCGGACCGCGTGACGGGTGCTCGCACCGCGCGACGTCACCGTCGCCACTCCTGCCGGACCCTGTGCCGTCGCCACTCCTGCCGGACCCTGTGCCGTCGCTACTCCTGCCGGAGGCTGTGCCGTCGCTACTCCTGCCGGAGGCTGTACCGTCGCTACTCCTGCCGGAGTACGGCACTCCGCACCCTGCGGCGGACGTGAGCGGCGGTCCGCCGCGGCTAGCATCGCGTCATGTCTGAGCGCGGGGCGCCGTGGCGCGGCCCCGGGCCGACCGCACGCCTCGTCGTGCCTGCGGTCCTCGCGTTCGTGGCGCAGGTGCCGAGCGCGCTCTGGCAGGCGACCCACTCGTCCCGTCCGGCGATCGCCGCCGTTGCCGTCGCGCTCGCCGCCGCGGGGCCCGTCCTCCTGCTCGCCGCCCGCCGGCACCCCGGGCCCGTGGTCGCAGCCGTCGCCGCGATCGCCGCAGCCTCCACCCTGCTCGACCCCGCCACAGCGGCCGCCGGGCCCGCATCCTTGGGCCCCTGGTCGCCCGGTCCCGGGTCCTTCGGGCCCGGCGCGCTCGGCCCCCCGCCGTTCGCGCTGCTCTTCGCGGTGGTCGCGGCCGTGGCGCGCGGCGCCCAGCGCTGGGCACTTCTCAGCGTCGCGACAGCCTGGACCGTCGTGGTCGGCGCCGCCGCGGCCGGCCTGACCGCGTGGTCGCCGCCCCGCCTCCTCGGCGCGACCCTGCTCCTCCTGCTCGCCTTCGGTGCAGGGGAGTTCCTGCGCACCCGCCGCGCCCGCCGCGTGTCCTGGGCGCGCGAGCAGGAGGAGTTGCGCCGCACCGAGGAGCAGCGGGAGCGGATGCGCATCGCGCGCGAGCTGCACGACGTGCTGGCCCACTCGCTCTCCTCCATCGCGGTGCAGGCGGGGGTGGGGCTGCATCTGATGGACAGCGATCCCGAGCGCTCCCGCGCCGCGCTCGCCGCCATCCGCTCCGCGAGCACCAGCGCGCTCGACGAGGTGCGCAGCGTCATCGGTGTGCTGCGGGCCGACGGGGAGGCGCCGCTGCGCCCGGCCCCCGGGCTCGACAGACTGCGCGAGCTCGGCGGTCCGGCGGCGGCAGCCGGGATCGACGTGCACTTCCGGGGGACAGCGCCGGAGGGCCTGCCCGCTCCGGTGCAGCTCGCGGTCTACCGGATCGTGCAGGAGGCGCTCACCAACGTGGTGCGTCACTCCGGCGCCACCACCGCCGACGTGACCCTCGACGACGACGGCCGAGCCCTCCGGGTGGCCGTCACCGATGACGGCGCCGGCTCGTCCGTGACGGAGCCCGGCAGTGGCCTGCTCGGCATGCGGGAGCGGGCGGAGCTGCTCGGCGGCACCATCAGCACCGGCGCGCTCCCCGGCGGCGGGTTCCGAGTCGAGGCGGTCCTGCCGCACGAAGGGCAGAACCGATGATCCGCGTGCTCCTCGCCGACGACCAGCAGCTGGTGCGCGGCGGCTTCCGGGCCCTGCTCGAGGCGGAACCGGGCATCGACGTGGTGGGGGAGGCGGCCACCGGGACGGAGGCCGTCGCAGCCGCCATCGCGCTCGTGCCCGACGTCGTGCTCATGGACATCCGGATGCCCGACCTCGACGGGATCGCCGCGACGCGCCAGATCGTGGCCCGGCCCGAGCTGTCGGGCACCCGCATCGTGGTGGTGACGACCTTCGAGCTCGACGAGTACGTGCTCGGCGCGATCCTCGCCGGGGCGAGCGGCTTCCTGGTGAAGGACGCGGAGCCGGTGGACCTGATCAAGGCGGTGCGCGTCGCCGCCGACGGCGACGCGCTGCTGTCGCCGGGAGTGACGCGCCGACTGCTCCAGCACGTGTCGGACGGGGCGCGGGAGCCCCGCTCGCCGCGCGCGCTCGACGGACTCACCGAGCGGGAGGTGGACGTGCTGCGGCTCGTGGCGGAGGGACTCACCAACGAGGAGATCGCGGCCCGGCTCTTCCTCAGCCCTCTGACGGCGAAGACCCACGTGTCGCGGATCCTCGGCAAGCTGGGCGCCCGCGACCGCGTGCAGCTGGTCGTCCTCGCCTACGAGAGCGGGCTGGTCCGC
This sequence comes from Naasia sp., assembly GCA_036563405.1. GTDB lineage: Bacteria > Actinomycetota > Actinomycetes > Actinomycetales > Microbacteriaceae > Naasia. Next base: position 3,229 of record DATCMN010000425.1, read on the forward strand.
CCCGGCTGGCGCTGACCTCCGGCGCCCGGCTCCGGTTCCCGGGGCACGCGGTGCGGGCGAGAAGAGCTCGGCCCCCGGCTGCACCCCCGGGAGTAGTGCAGATTCGTCTCCCCGCCGGATGCCCGCGAGGGCCCCCGCGGCGGACGCTGGTCGGGACGCCGGCAGTCGGCGTCCATCCGACACAAGGAGTACTCATGCTCACCCTCCTCCCCGCAGCGACGGCCGCGGCCCATTGGGGCGGTCCCGGCCCCGGCTTCGGCTGGTGGTGGCTGCTGGTCCCGTTGTTCTGGATCGCGTTCTTCGCGCTCCTGTTCACCTTCCTCGCCCGACGCTGGCGGCGCGGCGGCGGTCCCGGCCCGTGGGGCGACCCGCGCTGGGCGGGCGCCGCCGGAGCCCGATCCGCCGAGACGACACTCGCCGAGCGCTTCGCGCAGGGTGACATCGATGAGACCGAGTACCGCGCCCGCCTCGAGGTGCTGCGCGCCAACCGGGAGACTCCGCCCTCCCGCTGACCCCTTGCGTACGTTCCGGCTCGATATGTGCGCTGCTGCGTGCACTTCGAGCCGGAACGTACTCGAAGCGCCCGCTGT
>DATCMN010000427.1:0-5020 GCA_036563405.1 Naasia sp.
ATGCCGGTCTCAGTGCGCAGTCGGGCGATCGCGGCGTACACGCCCTTCGCGGTCGACGGCGCGAGGCCGAGCGACGGCTCATCGAGGATGAGAAGAGTCGGCTTCGCCATGAACGCCCGACCGATCGCCATCATCTGCTGCTCCCCGCCGGAGAGCGCCGAGCCGTTCGAGGTGAACCGGCGCTCCAGGTTGGGGAAGAGCTCGAGGATGAATGCGATGTCCGAGTCGATACCGGCGCGGTCCTTCCGGAGGTAGGCGCCGACGCGGAGATTCTCCTCGACCGTGAGGTTGGGGAGGGTGCCGCGCCCCTCGGGGACGTGCGAGATCCCCAGAGCGGCGACCTCTTCGGGTCGCTTGCCGCGAATGTCCTCGTCTTTGAACCGGATCGTCCCGGACGGCACCCGCACGGTCCCGCTGATCGCACGGAGCGTGGTCGTCTTGCCCGCGCCGTTCGCTCCGAGGATGCCGACCGCCGCCCCTTCGGGGACAGAGAGCGAGATGTCCTCGAGCACCTGGACGGGGCCGTAGGCGGCGGTGATGCCGGAGACCTCAAGCAGCATCCGGCGCCCCCAGGTAGGCCTCGATGACCCGGGGGTCGGCCTGCGCCGCGGCGGCTGTGCCTTCCATGAGCTTCTTGCCGTGGTCGAGGACGACCACGTGGTCGGTGACCTGGGAGATGACCGACATGTTGTGCTCCACCACGATGACGGTGATCCCTTCGGTCCTCAGCGACTTCACGTTCGCGATGAAGTGTTCGACCTCGCCGTGGCTGAGGCCGGCGGCGGGCTCGTCGAGGAGCAGGAGGCCCGGGTGCAGCATGAGGGCCCGGGCCAGTTCGATCGACTTGTGCAGGCCGTGGCTGAGCTCGTCCGCGGACTCGTGAGCGGCCCAGCGGAGCCCCACCCGGTCGAGCAGGTCGAGCGCCTCGGCGCGCAGCTCTCGCTCGGCCTTGGCGGTCCGGGGAAGGCGCAGCGCCCATTCGACAGGAGAGCCGGGCAGGCGGGTGTGGCCGCCGAGAAGGACGTTCTCGAGGACTGTCGCCTCGAGCTGGAGGGCGGGGTGCTGGAAGGTGCGCGCGAGCCCGTGACCGGCGAGCTTGCCGGGGGCGAGGCCGAACACCTCGGCGTCATCGATCCTGATGGAGCCGCTGCTCGGCCGGTAGTGGCCCGAGATGCAGTTGAACAGGCTCGTCTTCCCCGCGCCGTTGGGTCCGACGAGACCGAACACCGTGCCGGCCGCGACCTCGAAGCCGACGTCCTCGAGGACGTGCACCCCGCCGAACGACAGGTTGACGCCGTCGAGTGTCAGACGGGAGCCCATCGGCCCTCCTCGGTGTTCATGCGCCCTTGCATGCCGTCCCTCTCGCCCCGCGGCGAACGCGGGGGGTGCAAGAAAGTCGATGGAATTGTCGACAATAGCGAGGACGATCCTAACCGCAACATGTGGTCACGGTTCATAACATTCGCGCCGCGTCCCGGTTCTCGGTGCCGGCCCCAGTCCACCGGTGCGCTCCTCAGATTTCGTCGGCGGCGATCGCGCGCAGCCATCGGAGCGTCGAATCCGTCATCCAGGCCGGAGTGCCGAGAGTGGCGAGGAACGCGGCCACATCCTCCATCTCGTGGGTGCGGCGCTCGGCGTGCTGGCGGGTGCCGGTGAGGAGCCGTTCGACGAGCGCTGAGCCCTCCGAACCCAGTTCGGCGGCGATCTCGGCCCGGATCCAGTCGCCGGCGTCGAGCCGGTCCGCCGCCGAGACGCTCTCGAAGACGAGGGCGGCCAGGCCCTTCATGAAGACGCTCCTCAGCAGCTTCAGTCCCGCTGCGGTGCCCGCGTCCGGGCCGGCTGAGGTGAGGGGGATGCCGAGGGGCCCCCACTCCGCCGCGAGCAGTTCGGCGCCGGACCCGCTGACGAGCAGCGGGGTGAGCTCCGCGGCGCGCGGCACCGGCGCCATGATCGCGACGTCCGCGAAGAGCACGTCGGCTCCCGCCGCCTCTGCGGCCAGGGCGCGCTTGTCGTCGGGCGCGGCGGTGTTCATGTCCGCGTACACGGCTGCGGGGCGCATGGCGGGGAAGGCGGCGACGCCCACCGCGTGGGCCGCCGATGCCCCCACGAGGCTGGCTACGACGTCCGCAGCCCGCACCGCTTCTTCCGCGTCGGACGAGACGGCCACGCCGGCGGGGGCCGTGGATACCGCGGGATCGAAGGCGATGACGGTGGCGCCGCGTGCCGCGAGGCCCCCGGCGTAGAGCCAGCCGGCCTCGCCCAGCCCCAGCACCGCGACCCGCACGCGAACCCCCTCGTCGGGCGATTGTAGACAGAATCGGCGACTAAGAGGACTCTTACTGGACGGACTCGCCATACTGGGACCTGAGGAGGATTCATGACCGACGTGCTCACCGAGCAGACCGTCAAGGGACCGACGGTCGCCGACCTCACCGCGGCGATCCGGCAGGCGATAGTCGACGGCGATTTCGCCCCCAATCAGCGCCTCATCGAAGCCGACCTCAGTGCCTCCTTCGGCGCCAGTCGCGCGGCCGTGCGCACGGCCCTCTTCGAGTTGGCCAATGACGGGCTCGTCGACAGGCTGCCGAACCGGGGCTCCCGCGTGCGGGCCATCTCGCTCGAGGAGGCCATCGAGATCCTCGAGGTCCGCGTGGGGCTGGAGGAGCTGTGCGCCGCGAAGGCCGCTGAGCTGATCGGGCCCGCGGAGATCGCGGAGTTCCGGCGCCTCCGTCACGACCTGATCGAGGCCGTCGCGGCCGGGGACCTGCTCGGCTACTCGAGTCTCAACCAGCTGCTCGACCAGCGGATCCGCGACATCAGCCGGCACTCCACGGCCGTCGGCATCCTCGAGCGCCTGCACGCCCAGAGCGTGCGGCACCAGTTCCGCCTCGCGTTCCAGCCGGGGCGCGCCGGGGTGTCCCTCGCGGAGCACCTGGCGATCCTGGACGCCGTCTCCGCGCACGACCCGGAAGCGGCCGTGGCGGCGACGCGCGCCCACCTGCACAGCGTGATCGAGGCGCTCCGCTCGATGAGCTGAAGCGCCCCGCGTCTCACTCGTCGACGGGCGGTGTCCCGTGGGTGTGGAACGTGGAGATGGTCTTCATGCCCCAGGCCTGGCCCTTGGCGCGCTCCGCCTCGGTCCAGGTGACCGTCTTCCAGTCGGGCGCGAGCAGGATGCGGGCGCCGGCGTTGGCGAACTCGATGCGGTTGCCGCCCGGCTCGTAGACGTACAGGAAGAACGTCTGCTGGATGGCGTGCTTGTGCGGCCCCGACTCGATGTGGATGCCGTTCTCGAGGAAGATGTCCGCCGCCTTGAGGATGTCCTCACGCGTGTCCGTCGCGAACGCGATGTGGTGCAGGCGACCGGTGCTGCCCGTCCAGTCGCCGGAGTAGACGAGGTCGTACGTCTTGTTCGTGAAGTGGAACCACTGCGCGGAGATGACCCCGGTGTTCAGCTGGATCTGCTCGGTGGCCTCTCCGCCGAGCACGTCGCGGACGAAGCGGCCGTTCTCCTCCACGTCCTTGCCCAGATAGTTGATGTGGTCCAGGCGGCGCGCGTTGACGCCGCGCCCCGGGAACCTGTCGGCCTGGTTCTTGAGAGCGGGCTCTTCGCCTGCCGGCGCCTGGAACCACTCCGTCTCGTAGTAGATCTCCATCGGGTGGCCGTCGGGATCGGTGAAGGCGTAGCTGCGGCCCACGCCCTGCTCGCCGTCCTTCCAGCCGACCCCGCGACCGGCGGCCTCGATGGCCGCGACCCGGCGCTGGAGCGCCTCCTCGTTCGCGGCCCGCAGCGCGACCCGGCCGATGCCCGACTTCGGTGCCGCCGTCAGCTTGAGGGTGTAGCGCTCGTAGTCGTCCCATGCGTGCAGGTAGACCGAGTCGCCGTCGGAAGCGACCTCGCGGAACGCGAGCAGCTCGGTGAAGAACCACCGGCTCCCCTCGAAATCCGAGGTCAGCAGCTCGACGTGACCGATGTGGGCGATGTCCTGGAAACCGGGACCTCTCATGGCGCTCCTTCGCGGTGGGGGTGAGGGTTCAGCTCGAGCGGGGGAAGACCGTGCCGTCGAACAGCTTGCGGGCCGTGCGGTACACCACCGACGACGCGATGTCGGTGCTGCCCGGGACGAAGTCGATGCGGATGTCCATGTGCCCGGTCGGGTGCTCGATGCGGAACGGCGATCCGGGGCCGGGCAGGTCGGCGAAGTCGGAGCCGACGGCCCCGTCGATCGCGATGCCGGCCGCCACGGTCTGGGCGCCGAGGACGCCGATCGAGGTGTGCACGCGAACGGGCAGGAAGCTGCGGGTGGAGACGGTGCCGCCGGCTGCCGGGGGAGACAGCAGGACCATCTTCGGCACCGTGGCGGTGGACACGTCGCCCATGCCCATGAGCTCGGCAGCGGCCGAGCGGATGCTCCGCAGACGGGCCTGCAGTGCCTCGTCCGACTCCAGGTCGACGGGCTCCTCGGTCCCCTGCACGCCGAGGTCGGCCGCGGCGATCAGCACCGACGGCATTCCGTTGTCGACGCAGGTGACACGCACGCCCTCGACGACGTCGGTGACGCTGCCGGTGGGGAGGAGCGCACCCGTGGTGCCGCCCGCGGTGTCCGAGAAGGCGAGCTCGATCGGCGCCGCGGTGCCGGGAACCCCGTCGATGGCGAGGTCGCCCGAGTAGCGGGGGCGGCCCCCCGGCGTCGGGAAGGTGGCGACGACGGTGCTGTCCGTGTTCACCATGCGGATGCGCACGGTCGTCTCGTCGCCCGTGGCCGCGACCAGGCCGCGCTCGACGGCGAACGGTCCGATCCCGGCGAGGATGTTGCCGCAGTTCTGCGAGTCGGTGACGACGGGCTCATCCACCATGATCTGGAGGAAGAGGTAGTCCACATCGGTGTCGCCGCCCGCCGAGCGGGACACGACCGCCACCTTGCTCGTGAGCGGGTGCGCACCGCCGATGCCGTCGATCTGCCGCTCGTCGGGGCTGCCCATCAGGCGCAGGAGCAGGTCGTCCCGCTCCGCGGTGTCG
>DATCMN010000429.1:0-5128 GCA_036563405.1 Naasia sp.
CTGCCGGGAGCGCCGCGTCCCCGTGTGGTGCGGCGGGATGCTCGAGACCGGGATCGGCCGGGCGGCCAACGTGGCGCTCGCGGCCCTCCCCGGCTTCACCCTGCCCGGGGACACGTCCGCCTCCGGCCGGTACTTCGCGGAGGACCTGACCGAGCCGTTCGTGCTGCGCGACGGCCGGCTCGCGGTGCCCGACGGACCCGGCATCGGCGTGAGCGTGCGCGAGGACCTCGTCCGGGAACGCGCCCTCCGGCCGCCCGTCGTGCTCCGCGCCTGACGGCGGCGCGGGGGAGGGAGCGCTAGATCAGGGCGACCACGGTGGCGAACACCGGGACCAGCAGCGCCAGCGCCGCCAGGCCGACCGCCGTGCCCATGATCACCGGGTGGCGCTCCGGCCAGGACAGGTGCGGCGCGTAGGCACGCCGGAACTCGCGCCGCGAGACGGGACCCGGCACCCGGGCGACCCGTGCGGGGAATGCGGCGGCGATCGCGTCGACCGTCCCCGCCTCCCAGTAGCGGGCGTGCACGCGCACGCGGGTGCGTCCCGCCGCGTCGAGCACCAGCACCTGGCGGGCAGAGCCGAGAGTCGAGCCGGTGAACACGTCGGCGATCAGCACGGCCGTGATCTCGGAGCGAGGCGTGGTGCGGGAACCGCCGACGTAGAAGCCCTCGCGGATGCGATCCGGGTGCAGCTCGAGGAACACCGAGCGCACGCGGACGCCGATCAGGACGGCGAGCAGCACAGTGCCGACGGCGCAGGCGGCCACGATGGCGAAGAGGGGTGTGCCGACGGTCAGCACACCCAGAGCGAGGAGCACCGGGGCGACGGCGGCGACAGTCGACCAGGTGACCGAGCGCGCGAACGGCCGCCAGAGGGGACGCAGGAGGACGCGCTCGCGCGTCGTCGTATCGGTCACCCGCGCTCCTTCCCCCGGGCACACGGTAAGGGCCGCGGGATCGGGGGCGCCATCCCCATTGGGAGGGGGCGTCGGGTCCACAATGGGCGCATGCGCCTCCTCCGGAATCATGGACTGTTCTGGGTCAACGTGCTGCTGTTCCTGCTCTTCTGGGTCGGCATGGTCGTCACCGGCGCCGCGGCGTACTCGGAGGAGCAGACCGCGCACGGCGAGCCGCCGGTCACGGTCGTCGAATACCTCGGCACCGGCGACTTCGTGGAGGCGACCTTCGAGAACTGGGAGAGCGAGTTCCTGCAGATGGGCGCCTACGTGGTGCTCACGGTCTTCCTGTTCCAGAAGGGCTCGTCCGAGTCGAAGCCTCCCGGCGAGCGGGCACCGCAGGACGCGGATCCGCGGCAGGCGAGGAAGACCCCCAACACGCCGTGGCCGGTCCGCCGCGGGGGCGTCGTGCTGGTCCTCTACGAGAACTCGATGCTGATCCTGTTCGCCGTCCTGTTCCTCGCCTCGTTCGCGCTGCACGCCGTGGGCGGCGCGGCCGCCTACAGCGAGGAGCAGGCGGTGCACGGGCTGCCGGGGGTGACGCCCCTCGAGTTCCTGGCGACGAGCGAGTTCTGGTTCCAGTCGTTCCAGAACTGGCAGAGCGAGTTCATGGTCGTCGCGGTGATCGTGCTCGCTTCGGTGTACCTCCGGCAGCGGGGGTCGAGCCAGTCCAAGCCGGTCGCGGCGCCCCACGTCGAGACGACCGGATGACCGGGCTGGTCGAGCGGCTGCGCGCCGCCGGCTGCGTCTTCGCGGAAATGGAGGCGGCGCTGCTCACCGAGGCGGCGTCGGGGAAAGCGCTGGAGCAGCTGGTGAGGAGGCGGGTCGCAGGGGAGCCGCTGGAGCAGCTGCTCGGCTGGGCCGAGTTCAGCGGCCGGCGCATCCTGGTGCAGCCCGGCCTGTTCGTGCCCCGCCGACGCACCGAGCTGCTCGTCGACCTCGCCGGGCAGCACGCCGCCGCGGGCGCGGTGATCGTCGACCTGTGCTGCGGCACGGGGGCAGCGGGCGCCGTCCTCCTCGACATCGTGCCCGGCGCGGACGTGCACGCCGCCGACCTGGACCCGGCCGCCGTAGCCTGCGCCGAGCGCAACCTGGCCGGGCGGGGAGCGGCATGGCAGGGCGACCTCTACGACGCGCTGCCCGCCGGCCTCCGCGGGCAGGTGGACATCCTCGTCGTCAACGCCCCCTACGTGCCGACCGCCGAGATCGCCCACATGCCGCCGGAAGCCCGCGACCACGAGAACCTGCTCGCGCTCGACGGGGGACCCGACGGCCTCGACATCCATCGCCGTGTCGCGGCCGGAGCCCCCGCGTGGCTGGCGCCCGGCGGGATGCTCGTGCTCGAGACGAGCGCCGAGCAGGCCGGACGGAGCGCCGCGATGCTGTCCGCGGCCGGGCTCCGCACCCGGATCGTGCACGACGAGGAGCGGGACGCGACAGCCGTCGTCGCGATCAGGGAGCGCCGAGCAGGCGAGGGAGCACCGCACGGCCCATCGAGACCGTCGAACTGATCAGCGGCGACAGGGTCACCGTCGTTCCCACGATCCCGGCGAACAGCACCATCAAGACGCCGGCCAGCACGCCGAGCTGACGGATGGCGCGCTGCGGCGGCGGGGGCGTCCGCTCCGCCTCCGCGGCAGCCCGGGCGAGCATCGCATCCCAGTCCTGCGGCGACTCGGCTTCACGCAGAGACACGGGAACCCCTCCCATCGCCGCTCGAGGGACCCCCAGGCCACCCAAGCCGGGGGTCCCCATGGAGCGATGTCGTACACGTGACCCCCGAACAGGTCACGTCCGCGACCCTACTGAATGAACGGGGGCGCGCGGAAGAGGAAAGTGAGGCGAGTTCACAAGAAACCGATCGAAAGAACTGAGCCATCGTCAACCCCCAAGTTCGCTGAGAGGAGTGCGCCAACCTATGGGGAACCCTCCGGAAAGGCGGACCCAATGAACAACACACTGCTCATCGTCATCGCGGTCATCGCGATCATCCTGCTGCTCGTCGGCGGGCTGTTCCAGGCATTGCAGTTCCTGCTCTACGTAGGCATCATCCTGCTCGTCCTCGCGCTCATCCTGTTCCTCGTGCGCATGGTCAGCGGACGCCGAGGCGTCTGACCCCCGAACACCACAGCGGAGGCCGTCCCAGTGTTGGGGCGGCCTTCGTCGTTTCCTGCAGTCGGTCCGCAGTCGGGGGACCGTGTGGCGTGCTGTCGATACGTCAGCGTCCGCTGTAATGTCACCGTGTGCTGACATCTGCTTCTCGGCTGGACGCGATGAACCGGCTGGGCAGGGCGATGGCGGACCCGACCCGGTCCCGCATCCTCCTCTCGCTCGCCGCCGGTCCTGCCTACCCCGGCCGCCTGGCCGACGACCTCGGGCTGACGCGGAGCAACGTCTCCAACCACCTGGCCTGCCTCCGCGGCTGCGGCATCGTGGCCGCCGTGCCGGAAGGGCGCTCGACCCGCTACGAGATCGCGGACCCGCATCTCACGAAGGCGCTCGTCGCCCTTCTCGATGTCGTGCTCGCGGTGGACGAGGGCCGGCCCTGCTGCGACGCCGGGTGCGACCTCGAGTGCTGCGGGGGTGCCGCGTGAGCACTGCGGCGGCCGACATCCGCGCGTCGGGACCTGATCGGACGGCCCTCCTCCGGCGCCGCATCCGGTGGATCGTGGCTGCGACGATCGCCTACAACACGATCGAGGCGGGAGTCGCCCTCGTGGCGGGGTCGTTCGCCAACTCGGCTGCGCTGCTCGCCTTCGGGCTGGACAGCATCGTGGAGGTCCTCTCCGCCGCCGCCGTGGCGTGGCAGTTCGCGGCGCCCGACCCCGAGAAGCGCGAGAAGACGGCCCTCCGGGTCATCGCCCTCTCGTTCTTCGCGCTCGCCGCCTACGTGGGTGTCGAGGCGGTGCTCGCCCTTCTCGGCATCCGGGAGGCGGCGGAGAGCCCGATCGGCATCGCGCTCGCCGCCGTCAGCCTTTTGGTCATGCCGTTCCTCAGCTTCGCCGAGCGCCGCACCGGGAAAGAACTCGGATCGGCGACAGCCGTCGCGGACAGCAAGCAGACCCTGCTGTGCTCCTATCTCTCCGCCGCCCTCCTGGTGGGCCTCCTGCTCAACGCGCTGCTCGGCTGGACCTGGGCGGATCCGCTCGCGGCGCTCGCCATCGCCGGCTTCGCGGTGCGCCAAGGGCTGGAGGCATGGCGGGGCGAGGCATGCGCCGTCCCTGTCTCCGCGCTGACCGGCGAACGCGAGATGGTGGAGTGCGACTGCTGCTGAGCGCTGCATAGACGGAGGACGGGGGACTCCGCCGGGACGGCTTCGCCGTCCCTCCTCCCCGAATCCGCAGCGCTGCATAGACGAAGAGCGCGCCCACCCTTCGGGCGAGCGCGCTCTTCGTCTGCGGAGGATGGGGGATTCGAACCCCCGAGGGCTTTCACCCAACACGCTTTCCAAGCGTGCGCCATAGGCCACTAGGCGAATCCTCCTGGCGGGGAACGACGCTCGGCGCCGCACCTCGAGAAAGCATCCTACCGTGACGGTAGACTCTCCTCGGCTCCCCGCGTGGCGCCATCCAGGCCAACTCCCCCAGGGCGGAAACGCAGCAAGGGTAACCGGGCTCTGGCGGGTGCGCGGGGGGTCCTTCTTCTTGTGCCCCAGGCCCGTGTCCGTCTCCGCCCGCACCGGCCGCGGTGTCACCGGCGGCGGGTAGCCTGGTCCGGTGGTCACCGCCCTCTACCGTCGCTACCGACCGGAGACCTTCGGTGAACTGATCGGGCAGACCCAGGTCACCGACCCGCTCCGCACCGCCCTCCGCACCGATCGGGTCGGCCACGCCTACCTGTTCAGCGGCCCCCGCGGCTGCGGCAAGACGACCAGCGCCCGCATCCTGGCGCGCTGCCTCAACTGTGCGGAAGGGCCCACCGACACCCCGTGCGGCACCTGCCCGAGCTGCGTCGAACTGGGGCGCGGGGGCAGCGGATCGCTCGACGTGGTCGAGATCGACGCCGCCAGCCACAACGGCGTCGACGACGCCCGCGACCTCCGCGAGCGAGCCGTCTTCGCCCCCGCCCGCGACAGGTACAAGATCTTCATCCTCGACGAGGCGCACATGGTGACGCCGCAGGGCTTCAACGCCCTGCTCAAGATCGTCGAGGAGCCGCCCGAGCACGTGAAGTTC
>DATCMN010000432.1:0-4999 GCA_036563405.1 Naasia sp.
GACACCGGCGTTGCCGTCCAGTTCGGCCGGACTCGTTATCAAGTACCGGCCGAGTTGCGGCGCTACCTGCAGGTTCGGGAGGGGACCTGCCGGTTCCCGGGCTGCAACAGGCGGGCGGCCCGGTGCGAAGTGGACCACACGAAGGACTGGCAGCACCTGGGTCCGTCGGATGCCGTCAATCTCGGGCATCTGTGCAAGAAGCATCACGCGTTGAAGCACGGGTCCGACTGGAATGTGACGCAGGAACCCCGATCCGCCGTGTACATGTGGATCTCGCCGACAGGGCGGGTGCGCACGACCGATCCGGAGATGGCTCCGCCGGGTGCGGATCCGCCGCCCAACACCGCCGGGATGTGGGCCCCGGAGGGGGACGCTGTACCGCCGTTCTAAACCCGGGTCGTGGGTGGTGATTTCGAGATCGCTTCGCTCGCACCTCAATCACCGGGTAGCGGGCTGCGCCGCTCGTGCGCTCCGATTGGGTGCTGCGCTCGCACCTCAATCACCGGTGACCTAGGGGCGCCGGCCCATCCATCACCGGGCGGCGAGAGCCGCCTTCAGTGACCTGCCGTAGGCGGCCACTATGTGGTGCTGCACCGCACGGCTGAGCGGGGCTGCAGCACGCGACCACCATGGTCCGGGGCGCGAGAACGCGCCAATGACGAGCACCACGCTGTCGTCCTGTCGGTGCTCGACAGTGAAGCGCTCCTCGCCGACCTCAGGATGGCCCGTCAGCGTCCCGTAGGCGAAGCCGCGGTCCTCCTCGTCGACCAGATACAGGACCTCGCACGGCGCTGAGACCCTCACCGGCCCGAACCCCCAGCGCAGCGTCACCCGCACCCCTGGAGCGATTCCAGCACCAGGCGGCTGCACCGCTACCCCGGCTCCCCGATGCATCTGCCAGGACAGAAGCGCTGACGAGGCCAGAGCGAAGGCGGCGGCGCCGGAACCGAGGTCCGTCACCGAGGTGAGGTGGGAGTAGCCCTGCGGCAGGGCTGCGTCGCGGGTCGCGCCCTGCTCGGGATAGGTGAGCCGGAGGTGGCGCCTCGTCATCCGCCCGAGATCGCGGCGGAGGCCAGAGCGGCGTACAGCGTGCCCAGGTCCTCCCCCGCCGCCCGGATACCCTGCGGGAGCAGGGAGGTCTCCGTGTAGCCGGGGATGACGTTGACGTCGAAGAACCACGCCTCCCCCGCCTCGTCGACCATCATGTCGACGCGCGACACGTGGCGGAGGCCCATCTCGGTGTGCACCAGCAGAGCAAGGTCTGCGGCGGCGGTGGCCGCGGCCTCGGACAGCCGAGCGGGCGCGAAGAAGCGGGTTTCCCCCGCGTTGTAGCGGGCGGCGTAGTCGTAGTCCCCGGACTCCGGCACGATCTCCACCGCGGGCAGTGCGCGCGGCCCATCGCCCGTGTCGACGACCCCGACGGCGACCTCCGTGCCCGCCACGAAGTGTTCCACTATCGCGTCGTCGCCGTAGGTGTACGCGTCGACCATCGCACGCGGAAGCGCGTCGGGGTCCCGCACGACGGTGACACCCTGAGCGGAGCCGCCACGGGACGGCTTCACCACGAGCGGGAGCTCGAAGGCGGACCGGACCGCCTCCAGCACCCCCGGCGCCCCCAGCTCGCGGAAGGTGTCGCGGGAGAGGGTGATACCACGGGGCGTCACACCGCCGGCGTTGGCCACCACCGTCTTCGCGACAGGCTTGTCCCACGCGAGACGAGCCGCACGCGAGTCGGAGCCGACGAACGGGATCCCGGTGCCCTCCAGGAGCCCCAGCAGGCTCCCGTCCTCGCCGCTGGCGCCATGCAGGGCAGGCCACACCACGTCGGGAGCGTCCTCGGCGAGCGAAGGCAGCAGGGTCGCGTCGGGTTCGGCGATGCGCACCCGCCAGCCCTGCTCCTGCAGAGCATCCGCGATCCGCCGGCCCGACCGCAGGGAGACGTCACGCTCGTGGGAGATCCCCCCCGCGAGGACGAGCACGGATCGACCGGTCAGCGAGGACCCCGAGAGGCCCGCGGGCGCGGACAGTGCAGACATATAAGGGTCTCCGATCATCCGAGGTCCGGCGGGGGGCTGCTGAAGCGGCGGTCGTTCCGGGGCGCCCGGAGCGGCCCGGTGCCGGAGAACGTCGACAGGAGGTCCAGTTCGCCACTCACGACGCCGGCGAGGCGCCGGATGCCGAGCCGGATGTTGTCGGGCGTCGGATGGCAGAACGACAGGCGCATGTGGTCGGCCCCGCTGCCGTCCGCGAAGAACGCGGTGCCCGGGGTGTACGCGACGAGCTCGGACACGGCCCTGGGCAGCATCTGCTTCGCATCGAGCTCGGGCGGCAGGGTGACCCAGACGTAGAAGCCGCCGTTCGGCACGGTCCAGCTGAACTCGGGCAGGTACTCCCCGAGGCTCGACAGCATCGCGTCGCGTCGCTCCCGATAGGCGTCGCGGAACCGGGCGATCTGCGCGCGCCAATCGGCGGTGGACAGGTACTCGGTGACGACCAGCTGGGAGAAGGCGCTCGGCGACAGGATCGCCGACTCCGCCGCCAGCACCAGCTTCTCCTTCACGGCGTGCGGCGCGAGCGCCCAGCCGACCCGGAAGCCCGGCGCGAGCGTCTTCGAGAACGACCCGAGGTAGACCACTCCCTCCGGGTTCAGGGTGCGCAGCGGCGGCGGCGGCGCGGTGTCGAACCACAGCAGCCCATATGGGTTGTCCTCGACGATCAGCACGCCCGCACTCCGGCAGATCTCGACGATCTCGGGCCGCCGCTCGGCCGACATGGTGACGCCCGCGGGATTGTGGAAGTCGGGCACCGTGTAGAGGAACTTGATGGTGCGGCCGGCGGCACGCTCGGTGTGGATCGCCTCCCTGAGGGCGTCGGGCACCAGCCCGTCCTCGTCGGTGGAGACGTGCACTGTGCGGGCCTGGTACGAGCGGAAGACGCCGATCGCCCCCACATAGCTGGGCGCCTCGGCGAGCACCACGTCGCCCGGATCGAGGAACAGCTTCGCGACCAGGTCGATGGCCTGCTGGGAGCCCGTAGTGGTGACCACGTCGTCCGCGCTGGCCCGGATGCCCTCCTCGGCCATCACCTCCAGGATGCGCTCGCGGAGGGCGGGAGCGCCCTGCCCCGACCCGTACTGCAGCGCGGTGTCGCCCTGGGTGCGGAGCACGGTCTCGAACGCCTCCCGGATGAGGTCCTTGGGCAGTGCGGAGACGTACGGCATCCCGCCGGCGAGTGATACCACCTCGGGCCGCGATGCGACGGCGAACAGTGCTCGCACCTCGGAGGCGCTGAGGCCGCTCGTGCGTTCCGCGTACTGCCCGTACCAGGGGTCGAGATTGGTTCCCCCGGGGCCGTTCGTTCCAGACACTGGTCCCTCTTCCGGCGCTGCCCGCGCTGTCTAACCCTATGAGATGCAAAAAAGGGACCCGCCCGGCATGCGCCGAGCGGGTCCCGTAAGACGATCCTCGCTCAGGCGAGGAATGCTGCGAGCTCCGATTCGAGGGCGGGCTTCGGCTTGGCACCGATGACGCTCTTCACGACCTCACCACCGCGGTACACCTTCATCGCGGGGATGGAGGTGATGTGGTACTTCGCCGCGGTCTCGGGGTTCTCGTCCACGTTGAGCTTGACGATCTCGATCTTCTCGCCGTTCTCCAGCGCGATCTGCTCGAGGACGGGGCCGACTGCGCGGCACGGCGCGCACCACTCGGCCCAGAAGTCGACGAGGACAGGCTTGTCCGAGTTCAGCACGTCCTGCTCGAACGTGGCGTCGGTTACCTGCTTGAGAGTGCCCATGCGGTTGTTTCTCCTTGAGTCTCAGTGCGTCAGTGTACGACGCGGGAGGGGTGTGCCTTGCGAAGTGGACTACGGCTGGCCGACGAGCTCGCCGTCGGCGTCCACGGTGCTCCCCGCAACGGGCGCCGAGCCGGCCTCGACCTCGCCCGTCGCCGCGCGCAGCACGTCGGCCGGGAGCGAAGCCAGGAAGTGCTCGGCGTCGAGCGCTGCCACGGTGCCTGACGCGGCCGCAGTGACGGCCTGCCGGTAGGTGGGATCGATGACGTCGCCGGCCGCGAAGACGCCGCGCGCGTTTGTCCGCGAACTGCGGCCGTCGACGGCGATGGTGCCCTCCTCCGTCAGATCGAGCTGGCCGTGGAAGAGGTGCACGCGGGGGTCGTTGCCGACGGCGATGAAGAGACCGGTCAGCTCGAGGTCGCGCTCGGCGCCGGTCACGGTGTCGCGGACTGTGATGCCGGTCACGCCGGTGGTCTCGGCGTCACCGGCGATCGCGGCGACCTCGCTGTTCCAGACGAACTCGATCTTCGGGTTGTCGAAAGCGCGCTGCTGCATGATCTTCGACGCGCGCAGGGTGTCCCTGCGGTGGATGACGTAGACCTTGTCGGCGAAGCGGGTGAGGAACGAGGCCTCCTCCATCGCGGAGTCGCCGCCACCGACCACGGCGACGACCTTCTTGCGGAAGAACGCCCCATCGCAGGTGGCGCACCAGCTCACCCCGTAGCCGCTCAGCCTGTCCTCCTCGGGGAGACCCAGCTTGCGGTAGGCCGAGCCGGTGGCGACGACGACGGAGAGGGCCTCGTGCACAGTGCCCGAGCCGAGGGTCACCCGCTTCACGTCTCCGGTGAGCTCGACGGAGGTGACGTCGTCGTAGACGACCTCGGTGCCGAAGCGCTCGGCCTGCTCGCGCATCTTGTCCATCAGGTCCGGCCCCATGATGCCTTCGGGGAAGCCCGGGAAGTTCTCCACCTCGGTGGTGTTCATCAGCTCGCCGCCCGCTTCGACGGAGCTCGCGATCAGCAGGGGCCGCAGTTCGGCGCGGGCCGCGTAGACGGCGGCGGTGTATCCGGCGGGGCCGGATCCGATGATGATCATCTGGCGCACTGGGCTCTCCTCGGCTGTCGACGCACGCGGCGGGCAGCTATCCCGCGGTGCTACCGGAAGAACACATAGTAGCCGCGCCCTATTCCGCAGCTCTGAGCCGTCA
>DATCMN010000438.1:0-19875 GCA_036563405.1 Naasia sp.
CACACCGCCGTCTGCTGCCCGCCGACCCGGAGGTCGACCTCGATCTCGACCACGCCCGGTCGCTCGTCGAGGATGCTGAACCAGATCCTCTGCTGCTCGGCATCGGTGTACGCATCGAACACCTCCTCCGGGGTGGCCGACAGGAAGCGCTCGAGGCGCAGGCTGTGCGTGGTGTCGCTCGTCATTGCGTGTCCCCTTTCCGGAGGGTGAAGTAGGCGTCGAGACCGTCGAGGCGACGCTCCCAGAGCCGCTGGTAGTAGGCGATCCAGGACATGGCGCCCTCCAATCGCTCCTCGCCGAGACGGCACTGCCGGGTGCGGCCGACCTTCTCGGTCTCGACCAGGCCAGCGTCCTCGAGAACTCGGACGTGCTTGGCCAGGCCCGTGATGGTCATCCCGCTGGGCTCGGCGAGTTCGCCGAGCGTCGCCGGCCCCGTGCCGAGCCGCACGAGGATCGCGCGACGCGTCGGGTCCGCCAGTGCAGCGAACGTCCGATCCAGCTCCACTTGGTCAACCATATGGTTCACTATACGAAGGTGAACCGAAAAGTTCAATGTCTCGAGCAGATTCGTGAGACTACGCCCGCCCCTTGCACCGGGAACAGGGCCAGCGGGCGCCCTCAGACGGCGAAGCGCGCGGCGATGGTGCGCGCCGCCTCGTCGACGGCGCACAGTCGCTCCTCCTCGGCGATCGACCAGGTGCCGTGCACGAGGCGGGGCCAGAAGACGGCGGATGCGATCATCCCGAGGAATTGGGTCGCCGCCACTTCGGCGTCGCCGATATCGGCGACTCCCACTGAGTGCGCCTCGTGCAGGTAGTGCCGGAGCGCCTGCAGCACCGGGAGGGTGCCGAAGTCGAAAGTCCTCTCGCGCAGCTCGGGGAACCGCGGCGCTTCGGCGATGATCGTGCGCATCAACCCGGTCATCCGCGGGTCGGCCAGCAGGTCGGCGTAGGCCCGACCGAGTTGCGCCAGTCCCGCCTCCAGGTCATCGAGGGATGGGCGAGGAGGCTCGACGCCTGTCGCCCCGCCTGCAGCGAGCACCGTCGCCTCGAAGAGCTCCGCCTTCGTCGGGAACTGCTTGAACAGCGTCGCCTTGGAGACGCCGGCACTCTCGGCGACGACGGCCAGCGACGTCCTGTCGTAACCGGCCTCGAGGAAGAGCGCGCCCGCGGCCCGGAGGATCGCCTGCCGATTCTGAGCGGCGATCTCCCGGTGGTAAGAGGACGGCTCGCGGGTCATCGCTCCAGTATCGCAGGAGGTGAGTCACTTGACTCACCTCTACCCCGAGGCGCATGCTGAGGCGTGGTGAGTCGCGAGACTCACCATCGATGCGAAGGAGCAGCACGATGGCGACAGTGATCATCCACGCGACGGTGAGCCTCGACGGGTTTATGGCGGACACCGGGGGAGGCGTCGACTGGATGTTGGGAACGCCGACGGTTCCCGCCGACGAGAAGGTTGTGCAGAACGTCATGGCGCACGTCGGCGCAGTCGTCGGCGGCTCCAACAAGGCTCAGACCGTCGAGGACGACGAACAGCCCTATGGCGGGACGCTGAACGTGCCGGTGTTCCTCATGACCCGTCAGGAGCACGAGCCGATCGTCAAGGACGGCACCACCTACACCTTCGTGGTCGACGACATCGCGCTCGCTGTCGAGTCCGCGAAGGAGGCGGCAGGCGACAAGTGGGTCAGCCTCCTGGGCGGCAGCATCTCCCGCCAGTGCCTGAAGCTCGGGCTCGTCGACGAGATCCACCTGCACGTCGTGCCGATGCTCCTCGGCGACGGCATCTCGCTGTTCAGCGGACTCGGGCAGCGCGTCGACCTCGAGCGTGTCGAGACGTCCGGCTTCGCGGCCGAGGCGCACCTGCGCTACCGGGTTCTCCGCTGAGACTGCACGGCGACCGATCTCGCGGACACCAGATGATCGTCTTCTCCGCCGGTCCCGGCTCCCCCTCGGTAGGCGTTCCACCGTCTCCTGTATCCAGCTAGGGGCAGCGGATCTACTCGCTGCCCCTAGCTGCTCTCCTCGCCCATCACTGCTCGGAGAGCCCATCGGTGCCTGTGAACGGCGCCAGCTACGTCACAGAGTTGGAATCCACACCCGCATCTGGCTTGTGCCGCGGTTGCCCCAGGCGAAGTACGGAACGAGAGGAACCCGTTCCTCGAAGCCGGGGCGGTTCCGACCAGAAACGCCGAGGCTCGGTTCTGGGACGCCATACCGATCGGGCCCCTCGTCGAGGAGTCCGTCCGCCGCCACCACGTCGCTCAGCGGAAGCTCTGATGGAAGATCGACGGACTCCAGCGCGAAGGCCAGGGGCCCTCGTTCGACAGCCATCGTGCCGCGGACCGCGTCGATACGCGGGTCGGGCTCGGTGACCCGGATAGCCAATGGGAACTCAACAACGACAACATCTCCGGAAATCCATGCCCGGCGGAGTTCCACATAGCCCGAGGTGTCAAGTTGAGCTCGAGTGGCGTCGCCGTTGACGGTCACTGACAGGTCGTCGACCTCCACCCATCCCGGCACCCGAACGCGAAGACCCCATTCCCCCGCGCCGTTCTCGATAGCGATCTGAATTCTTCCGTCGGCGGGGTACTCGGTCTCGATCCGGATGACGCGATCGCCGACCCGTACACGCGACGCCATGAACTGGTGGATCTCCACGTCTCCGTCGCGGACAGTTGCGACGAGCTGCTCGAGGCTCGCCATCGTCCGCATGAGATTGGGCGGGCAGCACGCGATCTCGAACCACGCCTGCCGCTCGTGCGCGACCCGAACGTGCAGCGGATTGACGTAGTGGAAGGCCAGGCCATCGAGAGAGACGCCGGCGAGCACTCCGTTGAAGAGCGCGCGCTCCATCGCGTCAGCGACACCACCGTCACGCTCGAGCAGCAGCATCCTCCAACCGAGCATGACCACTGCGATGGAGGCACACGTCTCGCAGTACGCGCGGTCGGCGGGGAGCTCGTAGTCGTCGCCGATGGATTCCCCGTGATGACGTGAACCCACGCCGCCGGTGAGGTACGAGCGGCGCGAGGTCAGGTTGTCCCACTGCCGCCGGGTGGCCCTCACCAAGGCGCTGTCGCCGGTTTCCGTCGCAACGTCCATAGCTCCGCATGCCAGATAGAGCGCTCGGACGGCATGCCCCTCGAACGCCTCACTGTCCGCGTACGGGATTCGATCCTGGTAGTAGGCGGATCCGAAACGACCGGGCCCGAGAGTCCCATACCCCCGACGACGGATGAATGCGGTAGCGAGCTCCCGATACCGGGGGTCGCCTGTTTCCCGGCTCAGTTCCACGAGGGCCATCTCGATTTCCGGATGCCCGCAGACTTCCTCTCGGGCGCCGTCGCGGAATGTCTCAACGACCAGATCAGCGAAGCGGCGCCCGGCGTCGAGTAGACGGGTGTCGCCACGCCCTCGCGCCCACGCGAGGCCGGCCTGGATAAGGTGACCGAGACAGTAGAGCTCGTGACCGTACTGCAGGTTCGAGAACCGGGATGCGCGGTCCTGAGTCTGGTACCAGCTGTTGAGGTAGCCGTCCTCATCCTGAGCTGCGAGGACGAGGTCGACCGCCTCGGCCGCAAGCGCCTCGACCTCCTGCGGAAGAGGGCCGCGGATCGACTCCCATCCCGCCGCCTCCAACCACTTGTAGATATCGGAGTCGACGAAGTTCTTCACGTCGCCGTCGCTGGCGCCGACATGGCCATGGGGCCTGTCGGAGGCTCCCGTCAGGCGGCGGAAGTTCTCCAGATTGCCGGCGCGTTCGAGCTGTTCGCCTCCATGCCGGAGAGTCGCGTCTCGGTTGATCGCCTGACGGCTCTCCCAGAAACCGGGCAGCAGCTCTACGGCGCCGGCGTCCAATGCGCGGGCAGTTGTACCAGGGCTGGGGGCAACGATCCCGGTGGCGGTGCGAACCTGAGTCATGACTTGACCGATCCCGCGAGGAGGCCCTCGACGTAGTAGCGCTGCAGGATCAGGAAGATCACGACGCAGGGAATGGAGGTGAGAAGGACGCCGACCTGCAGCATCCCCCAATCGATGGAGCCGAACTGGCCGGTGACCAGGTTCTGCAAAAGGAGCGGCACCGTGTAGCGGGAATCAGAGGTGAGCATGATGAGGGCTGCGAGGAATTCGTTCCAGGCCGTGAAGAAGGCGAACAATGCGACTGTCGCCAGCCCCGGCACAGCAAGAGGCAGGCTGATCCGGAGGGCGCCACCGAGGATGCCGGCGCCATCTACCCAGGCGGCCTCTTCCAACTCCTGGGGGACCCCGAGGAAGGCGTTCCGCATGACGAAGGTGCCGAACGGAATCTGCGACATCGTGTAGATGCACGCCAAACCGAGCAGAGAGTCGGTGAGATTCAGGTTCAGCAGCGTGACATAGAGGGGGGTGAGCATCGCCTGGATGGGGACCATCATCGGCGCGAGCAGGAGCACGAAGACCGCCCCTGAGTGCCGGAAGCTGGCCCGGGCCAGCCCGTACCCGGCCAGCGTCGACAGCACCGTCGTGAACAGCACCGTCAGTAGAGCGACTCCCACGCTGTTCGCGAGATACACGCCGAGACCTGCGCCCGCATTCCACAGGTTCTCGAAGTTGCCGAAGGAGACCTCGGTCGGCAAGTAGGTGGGAGGCGAGGCGACCGCCTCCTGCGGTGTCTTGAACGCGGTGAGTGCCACCATCACGAGGGGGAACAGGAAGAGGGCCGCGAGCACGAGGCAGGTGACCCACCAGGCGATGGAGGAGGGGCGGGGGCGGCGCGGAGACCGGACCAGGACGCCGGGAGCCGCCACGAGCGCGGCCATCAGTCGGACTCCTCTCGCATGACACGAAGCTGCAAGCCCGTGAACGCGACGAGGACAGCAAGGATCACGAACGACGCCGCAGCGCCGTAGCCGAGATCGAAGGCGAAGAACGCCGTGCTGAACAGCCACTGCACGACGCCTGTGGTGGCGGAGCCCGGCCCGCCGCGGGTCAGGATGAAGAACGGCTCGAAGATCAGGAACGAGCCGACTGTCGAGAAGACGAAAACCAGGCCCACAGTGCGCCGCATCATCGGCAGCGTGACCGAGAAGAAGGTCCGGAACCGACCGGCGCCGTCGACGCTGGCGGCCTCGCGAATCTCCTGGGGTATTCCCTGGAGGCCGCCCATGAGCAGCAGCATGCTGAATCCGACGGTCTTCCAAACGAACAGCGTGACCACCGAGAGGGCTGCCGTGCCTGGCTCGGCCAGCCACTGGATTGACCCTTGAGCGAGCCCGAGGTCACGGAGCATCTTGTTGACGATGCCGACATCAGGGTTCAGCAGCCACAGCCAGATGTAGGACGCCGGTGCGAAGCCGATCACGAGCGGCACGAAGAAGATGCTGCGGAAGGCCGACACGCCTCGGCGATTCGCCCTGACCAGAAGCGCGAGCCCGAGGCCGAGGAGCACGGTCAGAGGTGTGGCCAGCAGCACGAAGACCACGCTGACGAGCAGCGCCCCGAGGAACCGCTCATCCTGGACAAGCGCGACGTAGTTCTCCGCTCCAACGAATCGGATGACGCCGACCAACGGCCAGTCGTTGAGGGACATCCACGCCATCTGGACCAGCGGGGCGAAGAAGAAGGCGCCGACGAAGAGCAGAGCGGGGAGCGTGAGCCAGAATCCGATCGCCCGCCGGCGGCGGAGGAAGGTCCTCCGCCGCCGACTGGTGATTCTTGGTGCAAGAGCCGTCACTACTTGGCGCTCTCCAGGATGGCGGCCCACTGCTCCTGCGCGGTGCTCGTCTCGGCGTCGATGTCGCCGCCGAAGACCGAGTTGTGGATCATGTTCGCCCACGGCCCGGCCGGGTCCTCGAAGAGTTCGCTGTAGACGACGCTCTTCGGGGTGCGGCCCTCGGCCATCGCGGTCACAAGAGCCTTGAAGTTCTCATTGGCGTCGGCCGGGACGGCGTCCTCGCGGATGGGCACCACGCCTGCTCCTGCGATGTACTCCGCCTGAGCCTCCTGGGACGTCGCCCAGGCGATGAACTCCCACGCGGCATCCTCGTTGGTCGTGTCCTTGGTGATGGCCAGCGTGTCGCCGCCGGCGAAGGACGCGGTTCCGCCCGACGACCCCGGAATCGGCGTGATGCCGAAGTCGATGTCCGGGTACTTGCTCGTCAGCTCGCTATAGGCGAATGCTCCGTTCGGCAGCATGCCGATCTGGCCGGCGGCGAACAGCGAAAGGATCTCGGTGCCGTCATCCGTTTCGGCGCTCGCAGGCATGTATCCGGCGTCCCACATCTCGCGGTAGAACCCGAGGGCGGCCTTCACCTCCGGGGTGTCGAGAGTCGGCTCCTGTTCGGCTCCCTCTCCCGACAGCACATCGCCGCCCTCCGCCCAGATGTAGGGCGTGAATGTGAAGAGGTTCCAGCCCGAGCCACTGCCGGGGAAGTAGTACCCGTACTTGTCATCGCCCAGTGCGGTGATTGCGGCTGCGGCCGTCTTCATCTCCTCCCAGCTGGTCGGTGGGGCTTCCGGGTCCAGACCCGCTTCCGTGAACAGCGTCTTGTTGTAGAGCAGCGCCGACGCGTCACCGGTGAAGGGGAGCGCGTACAGCTTCTCCTCCCAGGTGCCGAGTTCGATCTCGGACGCGTTCAGATCGTCGAGGTAGCCGAGGTCCGCGGCCCGCTCGGTGACGTCGACGAGCTGTCCGGCTGACGCGAAGAACGGCGCGTACACCAGGTTCAACGAGACGAGGTCGGGTCCGCTTCCGGACGCCACGGCCGATCCCAGCTTCTGGGTGAACGACGAGCCGGCCGGCACGAGTGTCAACTCGACCTGGGTGTCGTGGGACGCGTTGTAGGCGTCGACGAGCGGCTCGATGAACGGCGACGTGTCACTGCGGGCCCACAGGGTGATACCGCCTTCTTCGCCGCCTCCCCCGCCGCCGCTCGCTGTCCCCGCGCTCGGCGCGCATCCGGCGAGCAATACGCCCGCCACGGCGAGGCCGGCGATGGTGCCGGGCCTCAGGATTCGGTGCTTCATTGCATCTCCTTCTCAAGGTGCTCCCCGGGATTCCGGGGGCTGTGTGATGGCTCAGGTGGGGATCCACACCCGCATCGCCCCCGGCGTGCGGTTGGCCCAGGTGAAGTACGGGATAGCAGTGACCGTCCGCTTCCCCTCTGCGGCCGCCGTATCAGTCGTGCGTCCGACGGTCCGGTACCCGGCCGTCGCGGCCGCGCTCAGTACTGTCACATCCGCTTCGACGGCGACGAGTCCGGGAAGCAGGTCCGGTCCGGCAACCTCCCGCAATTCGACGGTCGGTGAGATGCGTATCGTGCCGAGGTCGAGGCCGGGGTTGTCGACGTGCTCGACGCAGTAGACGAGCGGGCCGCGCTCGATGGCGACACTGCCGTAACTCGCGGATACCCGCGGGTCCGCCGCAGTCAGCCGCGGAGTCAACGGAAGCCGGAGGACGACCGTGTCGCCTGCCGTCCATACGCGGCGAACTCGGGCGTAGCCGGGGCCGACGCGCTTGGCTTCACCGTCGACCTCGACGGTCGCACCTTCAGCCCACCCCGGGACCCGCAGGCTCAGCTCCCAGGCGTCACCAGTGGTTTCGGTCACCGTCGCGGTGACTGTGCCGTGCCAGGGGTACTCGGTGCTGACGGTCAGCTTCACCGGGCTTCCCGCGATGTCGGCTTCGATGATCGCCGGGGTGAACTGGTGCAGCTGGATGCCCGTGTCACTGGTGGTCGCGACGTACTGCTCGATGGAGGAGAGAACTCGCATGACGTTGGGGGGACAGCATGCGCACCGGAACCACGGCCGGCGGTAGGCGGTGGCCTGTTCCGGGGCAGGGGAGATGTACCACGCCGTCTCGCCGCTCCATTCCGACTCGTGCGGCGACTCGTAGTCGGCCCGCACCTCAAGAGGGTTGGCGTAGAAGTACTGCCGGCCGTCAAGAGAGACACCGGCGAGGAAGGCGTTGTAGAAGCTCCGCTCGAGCAGGTCCGCATACTTGCTGTCGCCGGTGGCCTGCAGCATCTTCCAGTTCCAGAAGAGGAGGCCGGCGGCGGCGCAGGTCTCCGCATACGCACGATCGGGCGGGAGTTCGAACGGCTCCCCGATCGCCTCGTCGCGCTCCCGGGAGCCGAGACCGCCGGTGAGGTACATCTTCGACGAGACCATCGCCTCCCACTGCCGCTCGAGGGCGCTGAGCAGACCCGCATCACCCGTTTCGAGGACGAGGTCGGCGGCAGCCGTGTTGAGGTACATCGCCCGCACTGCATGTCCGGTGAGGGTCGAAGCTTCCCGTACCGGCTCGTGATCCTGGTAGTAGCGCGGGCCGAAGACCCCAGGTCCCACGAGACCATGGCCGCGGCGATCCACGAAGGTGCGAGCGAGTTCGAGGTAGCGCGTCTCCCCTGTCTGCCGGGCGAGCTCGACGAGGGCCAGCTCGATCTCCTCGTGCCCATCGATGCCTTCGCGCCCGCCCTGCGGGCCGAATTCGGCATCGAGAAGGTTCGCGAAGGCGATCGCACCGTCCAGCAATCGTCGATCGCCCGTGGCCCGATTCAGCGCCACGGCTGCCTCGATGAAGTGTCCGGCGCAGTACATCTCGCAGCCACGGGTGAGGTCCTGCAGTTTGCGCTCAGGCTCTTCGACCTGGAACCACGAGTTGAGGTACCCGTCGGAGCCCTGCGCTCTCAGGAGAAGACCGACCACCTCATCGAGGGCTGACGCCAGTTCTGCGGTCGGCTCCCTCCGCAACTCCCATGCAGCCGCCTCGACCCACTTGTGCACGTCCGCATCGAGGGTCAGAGTCGGGCGATAGCCATCCGACTCCCCCGCCGCGACTCGGAGATTGTGGATGTTCCCACCCGCTTCGAGCTTCTCGAGACCGTCCGCGAGACTGACTTCGCGATTGACAGCTGCCCGGTCGGATACGACTCCACCCGTCAGCCGCACAGCGCCGCTGTCGAGGATCGGCCGGAGCACTGCATGGGGCGAAGCTGCGCGGGTCGTCCTCGGAACGGAAACGACGTCAGTCTCGGACAAGCGATCTCACTCTCTCCACATTGAGCACGGTTTCGAAACGCGCCTAAACCGATTTCGAAGATGCTAGCATCATCCGACGGTGCGTCAAGATGTACGCATCAGTTCTCCCCCAGGGCCTGCAGGAGACAGCATGACGATCGACGCGGCACCGCCGCCGCCGGCCAATCGCGCCGCCACACTCGTCGATGTCGCGCGTCTGTCCGGTGTATCGAAGGCCACCGCATCGAAGGCGCTGAACGGTCGGGACGACGTGAATCCGGAGACCCGCTCCCGCGTGCTGGAAGCGGCGGAGGCTCTGTCCTTCCGACCGAACTCAGTCGCCCGCAACCTGGTTTCCGGCCGCACAGGCACTGTGGGCATCCTCACGAACGACCTCGAGGGCCGGTTTGTGATCCCGATCCTGGCGGGAGCCGAGGACGCCCTCGGCTCCGGACAGATCTCCGTCATCCTCTGCGACGCCCGAGGCGACCGCATCCGAGAGAGCCAGCACCTCGCCACCCTTCTCGACCGACGGATAGACGGGCTCATCGTCGTGGGCGGTGCCCGCACCGAGCCACGGCCTTCCCTCGGCCGCAGCCTCCCCGTGCCGGTGGTCTACGCGTACGCGCCGTCATCCGATCCAGGCGATACGTCGCTTGTGACGGACAACATCCTCGGCGGACGGATGGCAGCGGAGCATCTGCTGGATCTCGGACGGCGGAGGATCGCCTACCTGGGAGGGAACGCTACCTTCCTCGCCTCACGGGAGAGGGAACAGGGCGCTCGCGCCGCGATCGAAGCCGTCGATGCGGAGCTTATCCTGCCCGAAATCGCGCACGGGGCGTGGTCCGAGCCGTGGGGACGACTGGCGACGACCCGTCTCCTCGAACGCCATCCGGACTTGGATGCCATCATCGGCGCTCAGGACGGCCTGGCGAGGGCCGCCCTCGACATCCTGCGGGACCACGGCCGGGCTGTTCCGGGCGACGTTGCAGTGATGGGGTTCGACAACTGGGAGATCGTCGTCACGAACACCCGTCCCGAGCTGACGAGCATCGACCTGATGCTCCAAGCGCTGGGTCGGCGCGCCGCCAGTCTCATCTTCGAAGCCCTGGCCGGCGGCACGATGCCTCCCGGGGTGGAAGCTCTTCCCGTGGAACTGCGAGCGCGCGCATCCACGCTCGGCAACGGCTGACCCGAACTGCTTGACGCAGGCCAGGCGACAACCTACGTTAACGAAACCGGTTACGACTGAGTTTCGAGCCACGCCGGCATCATTCGATCCGACGATGAATCGAGCACTGGTGACCAAAGAATTCAGCAGGCGAGGTCTTCTCGGGATGGCGGCGGCGGCCGCCGCAGGTGCGGGGATCGCCTCAGTTTCGCCCACCAGAACGACCGCGGCATTCGCGACGGGCTTGAGCGGCAACGTATCCGATGGTGCTGCCGGCATGAACAGCTACTTCCCGCTGCACAAAGTCAGCTTGCTGGCGGGACCGTTCAAGGACAACCAGACCCGCAACACCACGTATCTCACCTTCCTCGACGCCGACCGGCTGCTCCGCAACTTCCGTCTCACGTTCGGCATCTCAACGACTGCGACAGCGCCAGAAGGATGGGAGGCGCCGTCATCCGTCCTGCGAGGGCACACCGTCGGGCACTGGCTCTCAGGACTGGCCCTGACATACGCGAACACCGGCAACACCTCATGCAAGGCCAAAGGTGATTACCTCGTCAGCGCGCTGGCCGCATGCCAGGCCCGCGCAGTGATCCAGGGTTTCAGCGCAGGGTATCTCTCGGCCTACCCCGAGTCGGTCTTCATCGACATGGAGAACAATCTGCCGGCGACAAGCAACTATGCGCCGTACTACGTGCTGCACAAGATCATGCAAGGCCTTCTCGACCAGTACGAGCTCGCCGGGAACAACCAAGCACTCTCGGTTCTGGTCGGGATTGCGGATTGGGTCGACTACCGCACCGGCAACCTGACGAGCACCGAGATGCAGCAGATGCTCGACACCGAGTACGGGGGCATGTCAGAGGTCCTCGCCAACCTCGGCACCATCACCGGCGCCTCGAAGTACTTCAACGCCGCCAATCGCTGGTGGCACAACCGCATCATGGACCCCCTAGCCATCAACTCGTCACCGCTGGACGGGGAGCACGCCAACCGCCAGATCCCCAAGTTCCCCGGCGCCATACGCCTTTGGGAACAGTGGGGAACAGCGAAGTACTTCAACACCGCGAACAACTTCTGGGCGATCGTGCTCGCTCATCACACGTATGCCCACGGCGGCAACAGCGATGGCGAGCACTTCTTCGAAGCTGACGCGATCGCCACCCGGCTCAATGACGAGACTTCCGAGAACTGCAACAGCTACAACATGCTGAAGCTCGCCCGCCTCCTGTTGGCGATCGACCGCTCCCGAATCGACCTACTCGACTACTACGAGCGCACGCTCTTCAACCAGATGCTGGGCGAGCAGCAGCCGGATTCGGCTCATGGCTACAACCACTAC
The DNA here is from genome assembly GCA_036563405.1 of Naasia sp. Taxonomy (GTDB): domain Bacteria; phylum Actinomycetota; class Actinomycetes; order Actinomycetales; family Microbacteriaceae; genus Naasia. The sequence goes on from DATCMN010000438.1 coordinate 11,528, forward strand.
TTCTTGGGAACGAGGCCCGGTTCGATCAAGGAGGAGTACAAACGCCCCTTCAATGTTCAACAGGTCTCGAATGGCGACTACTCGAGCGACTACAACAACTTCACCTGCGATCACGGCTCGGGAATGGAAACGCAGGCGAAATTCGCCGACACGATCTACTCCTACGACGCATCAGGCATGTGGGTCAATCTGTTCATCGCTTCCGAGGTGAACTGGACAGCCAAGGGCCTCGTGCTCCGACAGAACACCACCTTTCCTGATCAGAACACCACAACCATCACCGTGGTCTCGGGCACGGCGGCGACGAAGGTACGTGTACGAGTGCCTGGTTGGATATCGGCACCCATCAGCGTCAGCCTGAACGGAGCACCCCACGCCACGAGTGCGCCGGCGGGGACCTGGCTCGAGATCAACCGGACGTGGACGGCGGGCGACTCCCTCACCCTGACCTTCCCCATGGCGATCCGCACCATATCGGCCAACGACATCCCGCATGTCAAGGCGATCGCCTACGGGCCGATCGTTCTCGCCGGCCAGTACGGCACAACGAGCAACCTCCCGATGCCCCGAATCAACGTCGCATCGATCGCCGCCACGGCTACGCCCCTGCAGTTCACGGCCCAGGCGGATGGGCAGACCGTCATCCTCAAACCCATCGCGCGCACCCACAAGACTCGATACACGCTCTACTGGCTGACCGCCGCGGCGCCGCCCGCGCTGCGCGCCTGGTACAAGCTCGACGAGGCAGGCGGAACCGGCGCGGCGGACAGCAGTGGAGCCGGACTGAACGCCACCCTGGTATCCGGGGGCAGCTTCGTCTCAGGGCGAGCAGGGCGGGCCGTCGTGCTGGGCGGCTCCGGAGCTCACGTTCGCCTGCCGGCCGGAGTGGTCGACAACCTGCAGGCCTTCAGCATCAGCAGTTGGGTACGCATCGACGTCGACCAGACCTGGCAACGCGTGTTCGATTTCGGTGCGAGCACCGAGCGATGCATGTACCTCACCACCAAGACCGGCAGCAACAAGCTCTCATTCGTGTATCTCGCAACCGTGGAGAGCTCCACCAAGAGCTGGGTGCTCGAGGCCAACACCGTCTCGACGAACGTCTGGCATCACATCGCCGTCACAGCAGGCGGCGGCACCGCCCGACTTTGGGTGGACGGAGTCAATGTGGCGACGAACGCCAGCTTCGATCGCATTCCCGCGCTGATGGGCTCGAACGTGAACAGCAACTACCTCGGTAAGTCGCAGTACAGCGACCCCACATTCCGCGGCGCGATCGACGACTTCCGGATCTACTCCTACGCCTTGAGCCCGAGCGAGGTCGGTCAACTCTGGGGCGCCTCTTTCGGAGCGGTCACCGACGTGAAGATGGTGGTGAAGCACACCGGCAAGGTGCTCGGCATCGCCGGGATGTCGACGACGGATGGCGCGAACACCCTCCAGTGGTCCGACACAGGCACCGACGACCACCTGTGGCGGCTCATCGATCAGGGTGACGGCTGGTACAAGATCAAGAACAAGAACAGCGGAAAGGTCCTCGGCGTCGGCGGCATGTCCACCAGCGTCGGCGGGCAGGTCATCCAGTGGAGCGACACGGGTACCGCTGACCACCTCTGGCAGATCATCCCCGCGGGCGCGGGCTGGTTCAAAATCAAGAACAAGAACAGCGGTCTGCTGCTGAGCATCGACTCCGCGGCGACCACCGATGGCGCCTTGGCCGTGCAGAACGCCGACACCGGAGGCGACTCCAAATTGTGGCAGTTGCTGTGAGCGGGCCCAGGCGAGAGGGCAGGTCGACGGGAGCGGGCCCCTTGCCGACCCGTGGGCGACGCTGAAGGGACCCGTGTCCCAGGTCTTGACCCACCGACCCCTGGAGCCGAAAACCAGACCGACCCGGTGGACCGGGCCCGAAGTGGAGCCGCCCAGGGGAATCGAACCCCTGACCTATTCATTACGAGTGCCGCCGAAGAGGCGAAAAGGCCGATTCCATGCGGTACATGCGGCCCTCGTGTCCCTGCCGACGCATCCGCGCCGGAAGCAGGGGGGACACCACGGGGACACGGGTTAGACGGTGATCTGACCGGACACCTGCGCAATTCGCGGACCACAACGCTTCTCCTCGAGCTCGGCACCGTGTCGCGAAGGCATCGCCTGGGACGCCTTCCCCGCGGGTGATGTCGGATCTGGCAGCGAGCGACTCGATCGAGGTCGGACTCTCTAGACGCTTCTCTGGACGTCAGCGAAGGGGTCCGGTGTCATCGTGTATTTGGTCGAGAGGTACTCGTGGATCCCCTCGAAGCCGCCTTCGCGCCCCAAGCCGGAATGCTTCACCCCACCGAACGGCGCTGACGCGTTAGAGATGACGCCCACGTTGAGGCCCATCATCCCGGTGGCGAGGCGCTCAATCAGGCGCTGCGCGCGCGCGAGGTCATTGGTGAACGCGTAGCTCACGAGCCCGTATTCGGTGTCGTTCGCCATTCTCACCGCCTCGTCTTCGTCGGCGAATGGCACGATCGACACGACCGGACCAAAGATCTCCTCGCGGAGGATCTCGCTGCCCGGCGGCACGTCACTGACCACCGTGGGCTCATAAAAGGACCCTGGTCCCTCTAGTCGTCGGCCACCGACGCGGAGAGTGGCCCCGCGTGCGATCGCGTCCTGCACAAGGCGGTCGGCCTTCTCGACGGCGTCTTCATCGATCAGCGGACCGATCCGCACCCCCTCCTCTGCACCATGTCCGACGGCGAACCCGCGAACGGCCTCGGCCATCCGGGAGGCGAACTCCTCGGCCACCGACTCCTGCACCAGGAATCGATTGGCTGCCGTGCACGCCTCCCCGATGTTCCGGAACTTCGCGAGCAGGGCACCCTCCACAGCCTTGTCGAGATCGGCATCCTCGAACACCAGAAAGGGAGCGTTGCCGCCCAGCTCCATTGAGGTGCGCAGCACGTTGTCCGCCGCCTGCTTCATCAGCGCACGCCCCACCTCGGTTGAGCCGGTGAAGCTGAGCTTCCGCAGCCGGGGATCTGCGAGGAGCGGGGCGGTGACAGCCCGCGACCTCGAGGTGGAAAGGATATTGAGGACGCCGGCCGGCAATCCGATCTCCTGGAAGATGAGACCCAGGCGGAGGGTGGTCAGCGGAGTCAGCGCCGGGGGCTTGATCACCACGGTGCATCCTGCAGCGAGAGCGGGCGCGATCTTTCGGGTCGCCATCGCTAGCGGGAAGTTCCACGGGGTGATGAAGTAGCACGGGCCCACGGGGTGCTGACTGACGATCGTGCGTCCGGTCCCCTCGGGGTTCGTGTTGTAGCGGCCGGTTATTCGCACGGCCTCCTCGCTGAACCAGCGGAGGAACTCCGCTCCATAGGTGACCTCACCCTGCGATTCAGCGAGCGGTTTGCCCATCTCGAGCGTCATGAGCAGCGCAATCTCGTCTCGGCGCTCGTGAAGGAGATCGAAGGCGGCCCGAAGGAAGTTGCTGCGCTCGCGGGCCGGAGTCGCCGCCCACTCCTCTGCTGCAGCTACAGCCGCGTCCAGGGCTCGCATCCCGTCCTCAGGGGTCGCATCGGCCACTTCGGCCAGTGTCTTGCCGTTCGCGGGGTCCGTGACGGTGAAGGTCCGACCGTCCGCGGAGTCCTGCCAGCGGCCACCGATGAGCAACTGGCCGGACGCGCTCCCTCCGCGGCTCACGGAGCCGTCGCTCCGGCCGTGCCAAGTAGGTCCACGACCTGCTCGGCCACGCGCATCGATGACAGCCCGTACTTGTCGAGGAGGAACGCGTTCGGGCCGGATTCCGACCATTCGTCGAGCAGTCCGATTCGGTGGACCGTCATCCCCGGGCGCCGCTCCGCGACGACCTCGCTGACGGCACCGCCCAGTCCTCCTAGCACGCTGTGCTCCTCCACCGTGATGACTGTCGAGTGCTCCCCCAGGGAGTCCAGCAAGCTCTCCGCGTCGAGGGGCTTCAAGGTCGGCACATGGATGACCGCGGCGTCGACGCCCTGACGAGCCAGGGCCTCCGCGGCCTCGAGCACCCGGGAGGTCTGGACGCCGGTCGACACGAGTGCGACCTCTGCTCCGGTACGCAGGACCAACGTGCGACCGGGGATGAACTCGTATCCCTCGGGAAAGACCCTTCCGACCGCGTCCCTGGCGAAACGCACATATACCGGCCCCTCGTGATCCGAGGCCCACCGCGTGACCGCCTCGGCCTCGATGTCATCCGCCGGGGCGATCACCGTCATGTGCGGCATCGCGCGCATGATGGCGAGGTCCTCGACGTCCTGGTGAGTCTTGCCGCTGCTCCCGTTGAGCAAGCCGCTGTACGACCCGGCGAGACGCACACTCGCACCCGTCTGCGACACCAGCATCCGGATGGGGTCGAGCGCGCGGTGCGTGAGGAACACTCCGAAGGTGGACAGCCAGGGACGGTACCCGAGCGTCCAGAGGCCGAAGGCGATACCGACCATGTTCTGCTCCGCGATGCCGACTTCCACGAATCGTTCGGGGAATCGCCGCGCGAAGAGGTCCGCTTTGGTCGAGTTCGCGAGGTCGCCGTCGACCACGACGAGGGTGGGGTCCGACTCCCCGAGGAGGGCCAGCGTCTCCCCCCACACCTCCCGCTGCGCCCTCATCGTGCGACCTCATCCATTCCGAGTTCCGCGCGGGCAGTCGCGAGCTGCTGCTCGTCGGCCACACCGTTGTGCCATTTGTATGTCCCGCGCGTGAAGGAGATGCCCTCCCCTTTCACCGTGCGCGCGAGTATGACCGCAGGGCGCCCCTCGTCGGCGCGCTCACGGACCTCCTCGAAAGCGGCGAGGATCGCGGCGAAATCGTGGCCGTCCACCTGGACGACGTTCCAGCCGAAGCCCCGGAAGATCGCCTCGAGGTCGACATGGCTCCAGGGCTCGCTCCGGTCGAACCGGTCACGTCCCTCCACGCGGGGCCAGCCGAATTGCTGGAGACCGTTGAGGTCGACGATCGCCGTGAGATTCGACAGCCCGTAGCGGGCCGCGGAGTTGATTGCCTCCCAGACCATTCCCTCCTGCAGTTCTCCATCGCCGAGCAGAACCCAGGTTCGGAAGTCCAGGCCCCGCATCTTCGCTCCCAACGCGATGCCCACTCCCGCGGACAGGCCCTGTCCAAGGGAACCGGTGGATACGTCCACTCCCGGCGTGAGCTTCATGTCGGGGTGCCCCTGGAGCCGGGAGTTCCCGTGATCGAAGGTTGCGAGTTCCGAAACGGGGAAGTAGCCGCGCAGCGCAAGGACACTGTAGAGCCCGATGGCAGAGTGTCCTTTGGAGAGCACGAAACGATCGCGAAGCGGGGCGTCGGGCCACTCAGGATCGATTCGCAGCTCGCTGAAGTAGAGCGCTACGACGAGATCCGTCATGGACAGCGGCCCGCCTATGTGGCCGGCCTTGCTGTTCGCGACGGTGTGGAGGATGTGCCACCGCGCACTCCTGGCCGTCGCTTGCATCTCGGCGATAGAGCATCCTGGTGCCTTCGCCGGCCGCCGCGAGGTCGACGCGGCCTCTTCCGTCTTCATGCGTTGATCCTATTCATAATTTGGACACGGTGTTCATAAATCGGGAAGAAGGAATCTCCGGGGATACGCTCATGGGCGCATCTACGGCCGCTCGAGACGCTGCTCGGGGGCGTCGGCGGGGACCACAGGCGAGCCGGGCATGCCCAGGGGCACCGCGCCAGGCGGAACATCGCTGCGGACCCCGAGTCGGCGCCGGATACCGGCCAGAACCGCAGGCGACGCATGCACCTGCGGCGCACGAACCGCGTTGATGCCGGCGACTGCCTCCAAACTCGATTGCACGAGGCCTGCGTAGGTGACCGCCATGGCGGGACAGCTCTCGCACGCGCCGAAGAACTGAACGGTTGCGGTGCCGCCGGCGTCGATGTCCACCGTCATGTCTCCGGCGTGGCCGCGCAGTCGCGGCCGCACGAAGCGGAGCGCTCGCTCGACCTCGACGGGATCAACCGGCATGGTCGGCACCGCGCTGAAAGGCAGCCGGAATGTCGTACCCCAGGGCGGAGGCGAAGCTCAGCCCGAACACCTTCTCCTTGATCTCCCGGGTGAGTGCCGGGTAGCCGTAGCGGTCCTGCAGTTCGTCCGGCATCTCGAGGTTCGCCCACATATCGATGTACGACTGGATGTCCGGCCAGATGAAGCCCTCGGAGCCGTAGGAGAGACGATCCGCTCCGATGAACAGCAGCGCCTGTCCTAGGCGGTGGAGCATGGGGTACGGCTGCAGGAAGTACTGGTTGAACCAGAGAGGGAGCATCAGCTGCATGTTGGGGAAGCGCCCGACGATCGAGATGGTTTCATCGACGTACGGATCGCCCATGTGGTGGATGCCGAAGTTGAGTTCGGGGAAGTCATACGCAGCCATCTGCAGGTCGTTCGGGCGGAATGCCTCCACGGGATGCATCCCGAGGGGGTATCCCTTGTGGAACTGGACCATCTTGATGCCGAGCTCGAGTGCCTTCTCGTAGAGCGGATACGCGACGTCGGGGTCGTCGGCCCGCCAGTGGTGATCGCGGTCCTGGTAGGTGTAGAACTTGAAACTCCTGGCGCCCCACTCGAGCACCTGCCGCTCCATCTCGGCGAGTGCGAAGTCCAGGCCCTGCCAACTGGGGTCCACCCCTCCGCAGAAGATCAGTCGTTCCGGATTCACGCGGGTGAGGTCGTAGCACAGTCGCGCCGGCCCCAAGGAGTCCTTCCACGGCCCGAAGAGCGGGACGGTCTGGACCATGGCGACATCGGTGTCCGAGCGCTCGAACAGCTGCGCGTTCGCCCACTCAGGATCGACCGGATCGTAGAAGTCCGACTTGTCGGTCGGCCCGCCCTTCTTAGCCATCAGCTTGTTGAAGCCACGCTGGTTCTCGCGATGCGCCACGACATTGCGACCGTCAGTACCGGGGGCTATCTGCCTGTCGGTGAAGTCCTGGGTATGGACGACGCAGTCGAAAACGAACATGCCGTCTTTCACATGCACTTCCTCTCATATCGGTTGTCGGCGGAAGGAGTCAGCCGACGAAATCACCATTCGGCTGGCCGTTCCAAGCGGTCACTCCACCATCTATCGGCAGGATCACCCCGGTGACGAAAGACGCCGCATCCGACGCCAGGAAGATCACGGCATGGGCGATCTCCTGCGGCTCGGCTATCCGGCCCAACGGGATGAATCGGCCGAAGGCGGCCTCGAGGCCGGGCAGCTGCTGCAGGTTCTTCTCGAGGAGCGGTGTGCGCACCGGTCCTGGGGCGATCGCATTGACTCGCACACCCGCGCTGCCGTAGTCGATAGCGAGGCTTCGGGTGAGATTGACGACCGCGCCCTTGGCGGCGTTGTACGCCGCGTAGTTGTAGTCGGCACCGATCCCCGAGACCGATGCGGTGTTCACGATGGAACCCTGCGACTCGATCAAGTGCGGCAGACAGGCGCGGGCCAGGAAGAAGGCGCCATCGACATCAACACTCATGACCCGTCGCCACAGCTTGGTGCTCGTGCTCGTGGCATTGCCGACGGGCGCGATGCCCGCATTGTTGACCAGGGTGTCGAGTCGCCCGAAACGGTCGACGGCCGCGGCGGCGAATGCGTCGTCGGAAGCCGGGTCCGTCACGTCGAGCTCCAGGCCCGCGAACCGCTCCTGTGATCCCGCCGGCAGCGCGGAGGAGAACCGGGCCAGCGCTTCGAGATCCACGTCACCGCCAACCACTCTGGCACCGAGTTCCAGGAATGCGGCGGCGATAGCGGCGCCGATGCCGGACGCGACTCCGCTCACCGCGGTCACGCGCCCCTCGAGGAGCCGCTCGTTCCAAATTCCGCGCATGGTCTTCTTCCTGTCCCGCGCGCTTCAGGACGACCGTGGTCGGCGCCGCGCCCGGAACATCCGGAAGAGCCGGCCGTCGCTCAGAACCGCGAGGATGATGACCGCTCCGATCACCACCGGCTGGAGGTGAGGCGACACGTTGAGCAGCGTGAGTCCGTTGTTGAGAACGCCGATGATGAGAAGGCCGAGGAAGGTCCCCCAGAGCGAGCCCACTCCTCCCGCCAGGCTGGCACCACCGATGACGACTGCCGCGATCACGCTGAGGAGATCGCTGGAGTTGCCGGCGGAGGGCTGGGCCGCATTCAACCGCGCGCCCACGACGAGCCCTGCTACAGCCGCGAGGAGTCCCGCAATGGCGTAGACCCGGAGCTGCATGACCTTGACTCTGATGCCGGAAAGTCGCGCTACTTCGTCGTTGCTGCCGATCGCGTACAGGGATCGGCCGGCCGGCCGGAACCGCAGCCAGAGGCCCGCCACGACGAACACCCCGATCATGAGGT
>DATCMN010000440.1:0-14929 GCA_036563405.1 Naasia sp.
GTCTGCCGAAGGCGGAGGCCGTCGCGGAGACGGTGCGCCGGCGGCGCGCGTCAGGCGGACCCGCCGAGCACGCCTTCGCCACCCTCGTCGGCCTGGAGCTGCGGCCTCGTCGGCTGCGCGAGGCGGCACGCATGTGGCAGATCGTCGGCGACTCCCTCGGCCCCGAGCAGCGGGATGCGCTGTGGTCGCACCCGGACCTGCTGCCCACGTCGGCGGACATCGACGACCCCGAGGCGCTGGTGCGGCGCCTGAAGGATCCGAGCAGCCGCGACGACGTGGATCAGGCGATCGAGGATCTCCTCCGCGACGACACGGACCGCCCGACCGAGTAGCGGCACCCGCACCTCACCGCGCGAGACGCCGCCAGCACCGCTCCCGGGGCCATCGGCGCTCCGGGACTCTGCCGTCCGTGCTCGTCCGCCGCGACGCAACCCTGTGGAGAACCGCGGCGCAGGCCCCGCCGCTCGTGCACCCTGCCGCGATGGTCCTCCGACTCGATCCCCGGCTCAGCCTCGTCTGGATCTCCCCCGACGCCCTGCAGGTCGGCGCCGACCGGCCGCACGCCGTGCTGCCGGGCGTCGACAGGGCCAGCGGGGCCCTGCTCGAGGCGCTCCGGATCGGCACCACCCGCGGCGGACTGGATCTTCTCGCCGACCGGTGCTCGGCCGCGCCGGGCACCGTGGACGCGCTGCTGACGCTGCTCGGCCCGGCGGTCGCCGAGACCGGCGGAGCGGGCGCTGCCCCCACGCCACGCCGCCTCCGGGTGGCCCTGCCGGCGGTCCCGGAGCCGCTGGCGCCGGCACGCGCGGCGTTGCGGCGGACCGTGGCCGCGGGCGGCGCCGTGCTCGTCCGAGATCGCCCCGACCTCGCCGTCCTGCTCACGGCGCACGTCGTCTCTCCCGCCGTCTCGGCCCGCTGGCTCTTCCGGGACGTTCCCCACCTCCCCGTGGTGTTCGGCGACGAGGGGGTGGAGGTGGGACCGCTGGTGCGGCCGGGCGCCGGGCCATGCCTGCACTGCGTCGCGCGAACGCGGATGGACTCCTCGCCCGCCTACGCCGCGATCGCCGCCCAGCTCCTCGCCGGCACGCACCCCGTCGCGTCGGCGGCGAGCGCCCCGCTCGTCCTCTCGGCGGCCGCCGAGCTGGCCCGCACCCTCGCCGCCATCGCGTCAGGCGCGCCTGCGGCGGTCGACGGCGCGTCCCTGCGCATGGAGGAGGACGGGCTCAGCGTCCGGCGGACACCGTGGCAGGCGCATCACGAATGCTCGTGCCGAGCTCTTCCAGGAACCGCGACCGCGCCCGCGGAGTCGCCCGGTGCGGCCCCTGAGCGGCCCAGGACAGCTGCAGCGACGTCCGCGCCCGCGTGATCCCGACGTACAGCAGGCGCCGCTCCTCCTCGATCGTCTCGGGGGTGCGCGCGTAGGTGATCGGCAGGTACCCCTCGGACAGGCCGGTCAGGTACACCCGCTCCCATTCCAGGCCCTTCGCCGAGTGCAGGGTCGCGAGCGTGACCGCCTCCACCGTCGGCTCGTGCTGTGCCGCCTGCCGCTCGGCGAGGTCCTCTACGAACTGGGCGAGGGTCGATCCGGCGGGCGCCTCCTCCGCGAGACCCATCAGGGTGTCGAGCGACTCCCATCTGTCCCGCACGGCGCCGCGCGCCTCGGGCGCCTGCTGCGACCAGCCGAGCGAGCGCAGGACGTCGCTCACTGTCTTGAACAGCGGCTCGGTGGACAGGGTGAGGGCGGCGGCGCGGAGCATCATCATCGCCTCCTTCACCTCCCGGCGCTCGAAGAAGCGCTCGGAGCCGCGCACGGCGTAGGTGATGCCGCGCTCGGCGAGCGCCGTCTCGAACACGGCCGACTGCGAGTTGATGCGGTACAGCACGGCGATGTCGCGCGGCCGCTCCCCCGCCTCGATGCGCCGGGCGATGTCGTCGGCGACGCTCCGGGCCTCCGCCGGCTCCGTCGGGTGGTCCGCGAGCTCGACGGCGGGTTCATCGCCCCCGGAGCCCGCGGAGCCCGCGGAGCCCGCGGAGCCCGCGGACGCGGCCGCTGCGAGCAGGGTCAGTGCGCCCGGCCGGTCCCGCATCAGCCTGTTGGCGGCGGCGATGATCCCGGGCACCGACCGGTAGTTCCGCTCCAGCCGGATCACCCGGGCGTCCGGGTAGCGCGCGCCGAAGTCGAGCAGGTAGTCGGCCCGCGCTCCGGCGAAGGAGTAGATGGTCTGGCTGGCGTCCCCGACCACACAGAGATCCCGGCGGTCACCGAGCCAGGCGGCGAGCAGCTGGTGCTGCAGCGGCGAGACGTCCTGGTACTCGTCGACGACGAAGAAGCGGTACTGCTCGCGCACGTGCTGGGCGACGCGCGGCTCCTCCTCGATCATGCCGATCGTGGCGAGGAGCACGTCCTCGAAGTCGAGCTGACGGCGCTGGTCCTTGATGTCCTCGTACGCCCGCTGCACGGCGGTCACTCGGTCGGAGTCGAGGTTCGCGGGCATCGGGCGGTGCAGGGCCACCTCCGCGTACTGCTCGAGGGACATCCCGCTCACCTTGCGCCACTCGATCTCGGCGGCGATGTCACGGAGCGCGGCGGTGTCGATCGCGACCGCGACGCTCTCCGCGGCCTGGGCGAGCAGCCGTGCCTTGCTGTCCAGGACGCGGGGCAGGGTCCCGCCGACCACCTGCGGCCAGAAATAGCTGAGCTGGGACAGCGCCGCGGCGTGGAAGGTGCGCGCCTGGACGCCCACGGCGCCGAGAGTGCGGAGGCGGGAGCGCAGCTCCCCGGCGGCTCGGGTGGTGAAGGTCAGCGCCATCACCCGCCCGGGCGGGTACGCGCCCGTCGCCACCCCGTACGCGATCCGGTGCGTGATCGCGCGGGTCTTGCCGGTGCCGGCCCCCGCCAGCAGGCAGACCGGTCCGAGCAGCGTCTCCGCCGCCGTCCGCTGGTCCGGGTCGAGCCCGGTGAGCAGGTCCTCCGCCGTCATGTCCCCCTCCGTGCGGCCGCGGGGCCCGCTGCTAGGGAGCGTCGAGCGGTCCGCCGAACCACTGCTCGATGATCGCACGGGCGATGGACGCCCTCCCCGGGATGCCGATGGTGCGGACGCCGTCCGCCAACTCCTCGCGGGGAAACCAGCGGAGGTCGATCAGTTCCACGCCGTCGGGTGTCGGCTCGGTGCCGCCCGCCGGGTCGAGGCGGGCGCGGAAGCCGACCATGATGGACGCCGGGAACGGCCACGGCTGGCTGCCGACGTAGACCGGATCGGTCACGACGAGCCCCGACTCCTCCGCTATCTCCCGGATCACGGCGGCCTCGAACGACTCCCCCGGCTCGACGAAGCCGGCGAGGATCGACCAGCGGTCCCCGCCCCACATCGCGTTCGCGCCGAGCAGCAGTCGGTCCTCGGCGTCGGTGACGCCGGCGATCACGGCGGGATCCGTGCGCGGGAACACGTGGGTGCCGCCCGACTCCTCGGTCTGCCCAGCCGGGTGACGCACCCAGCCGCCGAGCCCCGGTTCCGTCGGCTCGCCGGTCCGCGGCGAGAAGCCGTGCGACGCGTGCCAGTTGGTGATCGCGAGCGCCTGGGTGAACATGCCCGCGTCGCGCGCGTCCAGCTCGGCGCCCAAGCGCCGCAGGTCGCCCCATCGCTCCCGGTCGGGTTCCACCGCGTCGGCGACGGCGTCGGGCAGCACCGCGGCGACGACCGGCACGCCGTCCGGGAGGGTGCGTCCAAGGTAGACGACGAGCGAGGCGTCGAGCGCCGCGAGCGGCAGCAGTTCGAGCCGCGGCTGTGCGTCTCCTGTGCGCCGCGCCAGCAGGGCGTGTCCGCGGGACAGCGGGAGCGCGCGCGTGCTGGGATCGGCACGGAGGTGGTCGAGGAGGCCGGGACGCGTGCGGCCGAGGGAGTCGCGGTCCAGGGCGGAGCGGGACAGCGCGAGCTGGGACGTCAGCGATCCGGGCATGGACCTGCCTGTTCTGCGTGGCGTTGGGGGACGGAACCGACCTCTCGACCTACCCTTGCCGCTATGGCCAGATCCCACCTCACTCTAGCCGCGCTGGCCACGTCGGCCGTGCCGGGGCTCGACGTCGCGGCCGCCCAGCCCTTCAGCTCTCATCGGCACGGCGACTTCGACACCGCCCTGCTCACGGCCCGCGACGGCTCCCACTATCTGGTCCGCGTCCCCAACTCCGATGCCGCGGAGGCCGCTCAGAACGCCGAGCTCTCCGCGCTCGCCGCGATGAGTTCGGGCGTCCGCTCCCGCCTGCCGTTCACCCTGTCCTCCTTCGTCGGCCAGACGGTGCTGCGCGGCCGGGACGGCCGGCCCGCACGTCGGGCCACCGTCTACGAGTTCGTCTACGGGCGCCGGGTGCGTCTCGAGCGCCTGTTCCCGGGCCCCCTGCCCGAGTCGATCGGCCATTCGATCGCGGCGGTCCACCTGCTGCCGACCAGCTTCGTCGTGGACGCCGGCCTCCCCGTGGTGACGGCCCTCGACACTCTGCGCAGCGTCGTCGGGATCATGGATCGCGCCGCCGCCACCTCACTGGTCCCCGCTCAGCTGCTGACCCGCTGGGAGAGCGCCACCGACGACATCGGCCTCTGGCAGTTCCAGTCGACCGTCATCCACGGCGCCATGAACGCCGACGCGCTGCTGCACTCCGGCGACCATGAGGACCGCATCGTCGGAGTCATCGGCTGGTCGGACCTGCGCATCGGCGACCCGGCGCGCGACCTGGCGTGGGCCCTCTCCGCGCCGAGCCCCGACACCGTCGACCTCATGCTCGACGCGTACGGCGAGGTGCGCGCGGGCGCGGGAATCCCGGCGCTGCGGCGCCGCGCGATGCTCTACGCCGAGCTGGAGCTCGCGAAGTGGCTGCTGTACGGCGTCGACACCCGGGACCGGGCGATCATCGAGGACGCCGTCGAGATGCTCGGCGTGCTGCTCGCGAGTGTCGAAGGCCACACGGCGGGCGGCCTCGCGCACGAGACAGGCCCCATCCTCGACGTGGAGGAGGTCGAGCGGATGCTCGACCGGCACCCTCAGGTCGCGTTCGACCACCGCTCGCGCAGCTCGCTCTCCGAGTAGAGGCGCTCCGGGCGGATCACCCGGTCCTCCGCCACGAAGTAGAAGGCCGCGTCGACGAGGTCGGGGTCGACGCCCTGCCACGCCGCGAACGCGAGCCGGTAGAGGGCCAGCTGGTACTGCTTCTGCTCCAGGTCGTCAGCGGACTTCGGGGCGCGCCCGGTCTTCCAGTCGACGATCTCGTACCGCCCGTCCCGCTCGAATACCGCGTCGATCTTGCAGATGACGATCCGTCCGGCGAAAGGCAGGTTGATCTCGAGCTCGACGGCGAGCGGCTCGAGGCCCGCCCACTCCGACGCGTCGAAGGTGGCCTGCAGCGCCCCGAGGTCCGCGCTCTCGGCGTAGTCCTCGAGGTCCAGGTCCCGGTCGGCGGGCAGCGCGTCGACGAGGTCGTCGGTGCCCGCCCTGCCGTACCGCTGCTCGACCCACGCGTGGAAGAGCGTGCCGAGCCGGGTCTGCCGGTACGGGCGCTGGGGCATCGGCCTGCGGAGGTTCGCGGCGACTGCGGCGGGATCCGTCACGTAGTCCTTGAACGCCGAGGCGGACACCCGCACCGGGAGGTCGACGAGTTCGGCCTCCCGCGCCCGGCGGGCGCGCTCCTCGACGAGGAGGTCGATCTCGTCGCTCCACCGGGTCCGCTCGGCGGGGTCGGCGGCGCGCACCGCATCCGCCGCGGCGCGCACCCTGTCGCCGCGCGTGCCCAGCGGGTCGCTCGGCCAGGGGACGTGCATCACCAGATCGTCGAGCGGGTTCTCCTCGTCGATCGGCGCCTCCGGCAGGACGTCCTCGGGGATCAGGCCGGCGGCCTGCAGCTCGAGGAGGAAGCGGCCGGGCTGACGGGGCCGCCGCTGGGTCCACCAGAACGAGCCGGTGAGCAGCAGCGCGGTCTTCGCGCGCGTGACGGCGACGTAGGCGAGGCGGCGCTGCTCCGCGGCCGCCGCGGCGACCACCGCGTCGCAGTACTTCGTGTACCGCTCGTCGAAGTCCTTGCCGGAGTCGGCGGTGCGCCAGGACAGGGCCGGTAGGTCGGCGGCGTCGCCGCGGAACTCGTACGGCAGCTCGCCGAACGCCAGCCAGCCCTGCTTGCTGCGGGGCGGCGCGGGCAGTTCGCCGTCGACGAGGCGCGGCAGCGCGACGAGGTCCCACTCGAGTCCTTTCGCGCCGTGGATGGTGAGCACCTGCACGGTGCCCGCCTCCGGCTCCTCGGTGCGCGGGCTGAGGTTCTCCCGCTCCTCGGCGAGCTCCAGCCAGGCGAGGAAGGAGCCGAGCCCGGCCGACGCATCGGAGCTCGCGAAGTCGGCCACCAGTTCCACGAACCCGTCGAGGCCCGCCCGGCCGAGCGGCGCGGACTCGTTCGCAGCGACCTCGATGTCGAGCATCAGCTGGTGCTGGGTGAGCGCGACGAGGTCGAGCAGGTCGAGCCCCACCCGGCTGCGCAGGGACGCCAGCTCGGCGCCGAGCCGCCGGAGCCGGCCGAGACCTTCGGGGCTGAAGTCGCGGAGGGCGCCATGCGCCTCGGGGGCGGTCGCCACGAAGTCGAGAGCGTCGACGATCGAGGCGTTCTCGTCGGCGACGATGGACGCCCGCAGGCCGTCCTTCACCTCTGCCGGCAGCTGCTGCTGGCCGGTGTCCCGGCCGGAGAGCCACGTGGCGAGGTCGCGCAGCGCCTTCACGTCGCGTACGCCGATCCGCCAGCGCGCCCCGGTGAGCAGCCGCAGCAGGTACGGCCCGGCGGTCGGATCGTGGAGCACCCGCAGGGTGGCGACGAGGTCGACGACCGCCGGGTCCTCGAGCAGCCCGCCGACGCCGAGGACGTGGAACCGGATCCCCCGGTCGGCGAGCGCACGCGTGAAGACCGACACCTTCTTGAGCGAGCGGCAGAGCAGGGCTGCCGTGACCGGCTGGGGGCCCCGCAGCCGGTCGGCGAACCAGTCGGCGATCGCGGCGGCCTCCTCGAGAACCGTCTCGCGGTAGACCACGGACAGCTCGCCGTCGGTGCCGCCGGGCCGGCGCTCCAGGCGCTCGACCGGTACCGCGGAGTCGGCGGACAGCGGCGCCACGAGCGCGTTCGCGGCGTCGAGCACGCGCCCCGGGTTCCGCCAGCTGGTCGACAGGGCGAAGGTGGCGGACCCGTCCCGGCCGCCGAAGTCCCGTCCGAAGCGCGCCAGGTTGCTGGCGCTCGCGCCGCGCCAGCCGTAGATCGACTGGTGCGGGTCGCCGACCGCCATGACCGCGGTGCCGCCGAACAGGTCGCTGAGCAGCCGGGTCTGCACCACGCTCGTGTCCTGGTACTCGTCGAGGAGGACCACGCGGAACCGGTCCCGGTACTCCTCCCGCACCCGCGGCACGCGCCGGCAGATCTCGAGAGCGAGGGCGATCTGGTCGGAGAACTCGATCAGGCCGCGCCGCACCTTCTGCTGCGCGTACTCCTCGGCGAGGGTGACGAGCGGCGGGAGGGTGCCGACCACCTCCAGTGCGGAGACCAGCGACCGGTACTGCTGCCGGGCCCGGGTGCTGCCGTACGGAAGGGTGGCGAGAGCCGCGAAGTCGTCGATCATCGCGCCGACGTCGCGCGCGTCGACGATGTTGTCGGCCATCGCCCGGCTGAGGGCGAGGACTCCCTCGGTGACCCTGTCCACGGACTTGCCGAGGCCGACGAGTCGCTCGTCGTCGCTGCCCACCACGACGCGGCGGGCGAGCTGCCAGGCCGACGCCTCGCCTAGGACGAGCGCGTCGGGCTCCCGGCCGATCGCGAGCGCGTGCTCGCGGAACAGGGTCGACGCGAACGAGTTGTAGGTGGCGATGGTGGGGGCGTCGAACGGGTCGAACTCCTCCTCGAGCAGTCCGCTCGCGCCGAGTGCGGTGATCCGCTTGCCGACCCGCTCGGCGAGCTCCCCCGCCGCCTTCCGGGTGAACGTGAGGCCGAGGATCTCGCCGGGCCCCGCGAGGCCGTTGGCGAGCAGCCAGACGACGCGGGCCGACATCGTCTCCGTCTTGCCGCTGCCGGCGCCGGCGACGACGAGGCTGGGAGCGAGAGGCGCCTCGATCACCGCCCGCTGCTGCGGCGTGGGCTCGGGCAGCGAGAGAGCGCGCGCGATGTCGGGCGCGGCGAGGGTGCTCACTGCCGTGGTCATGCGGACACCGCCGGAACGAGGTGGATCCTGTAGGCGTAGCGGGCGTAGGGGTCCCGGTCGTCGAGGCCGTCGACGCCGGGGAAGAGAGTGCCGGCCATGGTGCGGGCAGCCTCCGCCACGCGGCCGCGGAAGTCGTCGAGCGCCTCCGGCGTGAGCGCCTCCTGCGTCGCCTCCCGGTAGAGGCGGCCCGCGACCCCGTCCGCCACGAAGAGCAGCTTCGCGCCGGAAGCGGGGGTGTCGGGCGGCATCGCCTTGAGCGCGCCGTGCGCGGCCGCCAGCTGGTAGAGACCGAGCTGGGCGTGGCCGGGCAGCTCGTCCTTGGTAGGCCAGCGGCGTCCCGTCTTCAGATCGACGACGACGACTGTGCCGTCGGGCGTCCGCTCCAGCCTGTCGATGGTGCCGCGGACTCGCGCGGAGCCGAGCTCGAACTCGAACTCCGCCTCGGCGCCGAGCAGCTCGGCTCCGTCCTGGCGGAACCCGGAGAGATAGTCGGCGAGCCCCTCGGCGAGCCGAGTGGTCCGCCGGCGCTCGTACTCCGCCACCCACGGCGACTCGAACGCGAACTCGTTCCAGCGCTCGTCGACGGCCGCCATGACGGCCTGCGGCGACAGCTCCGCCTCGGGGTCGAGCGACAGCTTCTCCATCGCGGCGTGCAGCACCGTGCCGATGCTCGCGGACAGGCCGGAGGGCGCGGCGGCCATGACGTCGACGAACCAGCCGAGCGGAGACTTCTCGACGGTGCCGAGCCGCGACGGGCTGACCGACACGCGCGCCTCCGGGGCCTCGAGATCGACGAGCGGGTCCTCCGTGCTCGGTGCGAGCAGCCCGTACCAGCTCTCCGGGTCGGCGCCGGGCACGTTCTCGTCGCGCAGGCGGGCGAGGGCCGACGCGGCGGGCGAGGAAGGGTCGCGCGCGAGCCGGCGGCGCAGGGAGCCGACCATGCCGCGCAGCGTGAGCGGGGTCGCGTCGGTGTTGTCCGCGATCGGCAGGTCGGGCGGCAGCAGGCGCAGCAGCGAGGAGGGCTGCTCGTCGACGCTCGCCACATTGGTGAGCAGCAGGGCGGTGCGCGCTCGGGACACGGCCAGCGCGAGCATGCGCAGCTCGTCGTCGAGGACGGCTCGGCGCGCATCGATGTCGGCGTCCGGGATGCCGTCCGCGGCCAGGCGCAGCCGATCCGGATGCAGCAGCGTGCCGCGGAGCCGCAGGTTGGGCCACACCCCCTCCTGGAGCGCCGACACGGCGACGACCTCGAACTCGGTGCCGATGAGGGCGGTGGGCGCACAGACGAGGACGGAGTCCTGGCGGGCCCGGGGCGCCAGGGTGTCCTCGGGCAGGTCGGCGCCGAGCACCTCGGTGAGGAAGATCCGGGCGGGCTGCCCAGGCGAGCGCTCCACGAACCGCTGCGCGGCGGTGAAGAGGGCGACGGCCGAGTCGAGGTGCCGGTTCGCCTCGTCGGCGAGCACGCCGCTCCCCTGCGCCTGCTCGCTCCACGTGCGGGCGAGCCCGCTGCGCTCCCAGACGAGCCAGAGCAGCTCCTCGATGGAGGCCCCCGCCTCGTGAGCCGAACGGGCCTGGGCGAGGCTGTCGGCGAGGCGGGCGGCACGGCGGGCCGGTGCCGCGTCGATGGTGATCAGCCGGCCCGGACCCGCCATCGCCTCGACGAGCAGCTCCTCCGCGGATCGCGCGCCGCCGCCCGCCAGCTCCTCCTGGCGCAGCGCGAGGCGCAGCCGCCGGAGGCCGACGGCATCGATGCCGCCGAGCGGCCCCTGGAGCAGGCCCGCCAGCGTGGGCGCGTCCGCGGGCAGCTCGCCCACGGCGACGGCGACCGCGTCGACCAGATGCCGCGCCGCCCACTCCTCGCGCAGCGGCCGGGAGGCGAGACTCGTGCGCGTGGGGACCTCGGCTGCAGCGAGGCCGCGCGCGAAACCCGGCACCATCCGACCGGAGCGGACCACGACGGCCATCCGGCTCCACGGGATCTCGGAGCGGATGTGCAGCTCGCGGAGCCGGTGGGCGAGCCGGGCGATCTCCTCCGGGCGGCTGGGCGCCTCGATCCTGAGGACGGCGTCGCCCGCCGGCACGTCCGCGGTGCGCAGCCGGTGGGTGCCGAATCCGGAGGTGCCGATGCGCCGGGTGACCGCTGCGGTCACCGCCTGCAGGGCCGGTTCCGCCCGGTGCGCGCCGTCGAGCAGCAGGGTCCGCATGGCCGGCAGCCCGAGCACGATGCCGAGCCGGGCGAGCAGGTCGCTGCGGCCGCCGCGGAACCCTGTGCTCGCGAGATCGGGATCACCGAATGCGATCACCGCGGCACCCCGGGTCACCCAGGCGGCCACGAGCTCCGCCACCCCCGACGCGAGGTCCTGAGCATCGTCGATCAGCACCAGTCGCGGCACGCGCACCGCTGCCCCCGACCGCACGAGGGCCGTCGCCTCGGCGAGCAGCTCTGCGGAGTCGTACGAGTTGGAGCGGAAGCTGTCGAGGACCCGCTGGTACTCGTCCGCGAAGCGGGCGGCGGCCTCCCACTCGGGCAGTCCTTCCCGGCGGCCGAGGCCGGCGAGCGCCGCCGGAGAGAGGTTGGACTCGGTCGCCCTGCCCAGCAGCTCGCGCAGCTCGGTGCGGAAGGCGGGCAGGCGCCGCACGTCGGCGCCGAGCGACTCCGGCCAGCCGGGGCCGTCGCCGCCCTCCGCGTGGCCGTCCAGCAGCGCCGCGAGGATGCCGTCCTGCTCGGCACCGGTGAGGAGGCGGGGCGGCTCCTCGCCGCGCTCGGCGGCGTCGGCGCGGACGATCTCGAAGGCCACCGACGCCGCGGTGCGGGCCACCGGTCCGCCGGTGGGCGTCGGCAGGCGCAGGGCGATGCGGTCCCGGAGGCGGGTCGCGGCTGTCCGGGTGGGCGAGAGCACGAGGACGTCGCCGACGGGCATGCCGCCGGCCACCCGGTCGGCGACCAGCTCCACGAGGGTCGTGGTCTTCCCTGATCCGGGCGCCCCGACGACCACAGCGCTCTCGCCGAAGCCGAGCGCGAGGACGCCGTCCTGGGAGGCGTCGAGAACGACCTCACCAGCTTCCGCGCGCGGCGCCGCGAACCCCCGAATCCCCACCTGGGAAACGGTAGCCGCGTCTGCCGACAGTGAACGCCGACCTGCCCGGCCGGGCGCCTGCCGTAGGCTTTTCGCGTTCGCGGGCGCACCGGCACCGCGAGGAGGAGAGGCTCTGTCGTGGAGATTCGCATCGGCATCGTGAACAGCGGTCGGGAGCTCAGCTTCGAGTCGGCCCAGAGCGTGGCGGACATCGAGAAGGCCGTCGCCGACGCCCTCAGCGGGGACGCGAAGGTGCTCCGACTCACCGACGAGGCCGGCAAGGTCTACCTGGTCCCCGGTGCGACGCTCGGCTACGTCGAGGTCGGCTCCGAGAAGACCCGTCGCGTCGGCTTCGTCGCCTGACACCGGTGGAGCTGCTCTTCGTCGCGATCGGCGGGTTCCTGCTCGGCCTGATCGCCCGCTACGCGTTCCGCGGCCGCGAGACGCACGGCGTGCTGCTCCTGCCGCTCTTCGGCGCCGCAGTCGCGTCCGGGGTGTGGGTGGCGCTCACCTGGTCCGGCCTCGCGTGGGACGCCGGCATCATCTGGTGGGTCACCTTCGCGCTGACCGCGGCAGCGAGCATCGCCGCCGCCCTGTACCTCGGCCCTGCCCGCCGCCGCCGGGACGCGGTGCGCCTCGAGGAGCTGTCCCGCCCGCGCCCCTGACCGGCACCGTCTCGCAACGTTCCGTCGATAAACGCAACCGCACGCCGTTGCGTTTCCGTCAGGAGCGTTCCGTTTCAGGCGGTGAGGCCGAGGCGATCCATCCGGCGGGTGTGCTCCGCCATCAGCTCGGTGAGCACCGGCTCGATCCTGCGCTCCTCGGTCTCGCGCGGCGCGGTCAGCGCGGAGCGCGCGACGAGGAGGGTGTCGCCGACGAGGCGCCTGCCCCAGACGGCGAGCCGGGAGCTCAGCAGCGGGTTGCGCGACTGGCCCTCGGTGAGCAGCTCGACGATCACCTCGGTGCCGTCCGGCCGGGAGATTATCTCGGCGATCGCGGCGCCGCCGTCCGGGATGCCGCCCGCGAGACGCGCGAAGAAGTCGTCGAGCAGACCGCTCGTCAAGTAGATGCTGCTGAGCGCCTCGTGCCAGTCGGCGCCCTCGGAGACCTCGAGGAACCTGTCGACCTGTTCCCGGTACGGGCTCATGGCGGCTGTCGGGTCGAGCGAGCGCCGGGTCAGCTCCTCGGTGAGCGCTGTGTGCTTCGCGAGCACGCGGCCGGCGGCAGCCGACAGCACCTCCTTCGCGGCGAGGTCCGGCGCGGCGGACGCGGCGCGGCTCAGCGCCTCGAACCAGCCGAGCTGCAGGTACGCGGCCTGGCCGAGCACGGCTCCGGCGTCGGGGGCGAGCTCCTCGATGCTGACCCTGTCGACCGGCAGCTCCGCGCGGGCCTTCGACTTCCTGCCGCGCGGAGATTCACCACCCGCGCCGAGCCGACCGAACCAGGAGTTCACGGGGTTCAGCTTAGGGCGGCGAGCAGGGCCCCTCCGGCCGCTGATGCCTCCACAGGCATTTACTTCGGTAGGATGAGGCGTCCCGCGCCGACTGCCGGGACGGTACGAGCGCCTAGGTCCGACGGGCGCACATCTACGACAGGCGCATACTCTCCGTGACTTTCCGTGAACTCGGCGTCGACGACGACATCGTCGACGCCCTTGCGGCGAAGGGCATTCTCGAGCCCTTCCCCATCCAGACTCAGACCATCCCGCTCGCCCTCTCCGGCCAGGACATCATCGGCCAGGCGAAGACGGGTACCGGCAAGACGTTCGGCTTCGGCCTGCCGATGATTCAGCGTCTCGGCCTGGATCCCGAGCCGGGCGTCAAGGCGCTCGTCGTCGTCCCGACGCGCGAGCTGTGCGTACAGGTGACGCAGGACCTGGAGATCGCGACCGCGAATCGACCGACCTCCATCGTGTCCATCTACGGCGGCAAGGCGTACGAGGGCCAGATCGAGGAGATCAAGGCCGGCGCGCAGATCGTCGTCGGCACGCCGGGACGCCTGCTCGACCTCGCCGGACAGAGGCTGCTCTCGCTCAAGGCGATCAGCGAGATGGTGCTCGACGAGGCCGACAAGATGCTCGACCTCGGCTTCCTCTCCGACATCGAGAAGCTGTTCGCCCAGACCTCCCCCACCCGGCACACGATGCTCTTCTCGGCCACCATGCCGGGCCCGATCGTCGCGCTCGCCCGCCGGTTCATGAACCGTCCGGTGCACATCCGGGCGACGGACCCCGACGAGGGCCTCACCCAGGCGAACATCAAGCACCTCGTCTACCGCGCGCACTCGCTCGACAAGGACGAGGTCATCGCCCGGATCCTGCAGGCCGAGGGCCGCGGCAAGACCATCATCTTCACGCGCACCAAGCGCGCTGCAGCGAAGCTGGTCGAGGAGCTCGGCGACCGCGGGTTCAACACCGCCGCGGTGCACGGCGACCTCAGCCAGGAGCAGCGCGAGCGCGCCATGGCGGCGTTCAAGGCCGGCAAGAAGGACGTCCTGATCGCCACCGACGTCGCGGCGCGCGGCATCGACGTGAACGACGTGACGCACGTCATCAACCACACCATCCCGGACGACCCGGACACCTACCTGCACCGCGCCGGCCGCACCGGCCGCGCGGGCAAGACCGGCATCGCGGTCACGTTCGTGGACTGGGACGACCTGCACAAGTGGTCCCTCATCAACCGGGGCCTCGACTTCGGCCAGCCGGAGCCGACGGAGACCTACTCCTCGTCTCCGCACCTGTTCACCGACCTCGACATCCCGGCGGGGACCCGTGGGCGCCTGGCGGGGCACACGCCCGAGCAGCGCGTCGCCGAGCCTCGGCAGGAGTCCTCGGACTCCGCCGGCCGGGACGGCGGACGTGGACGCTCGCGCAGCCGGACCCGCACCCGCAGCGCCGGCTCGACTGCCGGCACCGACTCCGCCGAGGCTCAGCCCGCCGCACAGTCGGGCCACCAGGCCCACGCTGAGCACGCGCCGGGCTCGGGGGCGCATGACGGGACGGGTCCGAACCGGAACCGGCGACGCCGTCGGGGCGGCTCGCGCCCGACCCCCTCCGCCTGATCTAGGGGAACACCGGCTGCGAGCCGGTAGCCGACTCGAGCAGCCTCTCGACCACGTCGGGATCGGTGGTGTTCTCGCCGAGCCGGTTCAGCTTGCCGGTGCCGTGGTAGTCGCTCGAGCCGGTGATCTCCAGGCCGTACTTCCGGGCCAGCTCGAGCAGGCGGCGGACCCCGCTCTCGCTGTTGTCGCGGTGGCGGACCTCGAGGCCGAACAGTCCCTCGTCGACGAGGCGGGCGAGGTAGTCCTCCGGCGGCACCCTGTCGCGGCTGACGCCGGGGTGCGCGAGCACCGGGACTCCGCCGGCGGCCCGCACCAGGCGGACGCCTTCCAGCGGCTCGGGTGCGTAGTGCGGCTCGAAGTAGCCGGCACGCCAGTGCAGGATCGTCGCGAATGCCTCGCCCCGGTCCTGCGCGTGTCCCCGGGCGATGAGCGCGTCCGCGATGTGCGGGCGGCCGATGGTGGCGCCCTCGGTCGCCTGGGCGAGCACGTCGTCCCACTCGAGCTCGTAGTCGTGGCCGATCCTCTCGACCATCGTGGCAGCGCGGGTGAACCTGTCGGCGCGGATCCGCTCCGTCTCGG
>DATCMN010000461.1:0-4520 GCA_036563405.1 Naasia sp.
ATGCCGAGCGCCAGCCAGTCCGCCACCCGATAGCTCGTCGCCGCGTCGACCAGCTCACCGCGGGCGATGCCGGTGAACAGCGCGGTCAGCTCGGCGGCCGAGCCGACGGACAGCTGCGGCGCGTCGTCGGGCCCGCGCACGTCCCGCACCCGGTCGAGGAGCGCGGTGCGCGTGAAGCCGAGCGACTCGGCCCGCTCGCGCACCGCGTCGAGGCCGATGCGCCGGAGCAGCACGTTCGTCGCCAGGTTGTCGCTCGTCGAGGCGGCGAGCACGGCGAGGTCGGCGAGCGGAAAGCTCGGCGCCTTCAGGTGCTGCCAGATCCCGCTGTCCGCGACGGTGTCGGCGGGCTCCCGGTCGAGGATGTCGTAGCGCGAGCTGACCCCGCCGGACAGCTGCGCGGAGACCTCCAGCAGCAGCAGCACCTTGCCGATGCTGGCCGTCGGCAGCACCACCGTGTCGTCGACCGACAGCAGCACCCGGCCGGTGAGCAGGTCGACCGCCCGCGCGGACACCTCGGCGCCGCTCAGGGCGACGTCCGCGAGCGCGGCGAAGCCGGCGACGAAGTTCTCCGCCGCCTGCCCCTCGTGGCGGGCCGCGGCGGGTCGGCGCGACTCCCGCCGGGTGCCGGGGGAGGTCACCAGATGGTCACCCGGGAGGCGGGCGGCAGCCAGAGCGCGTCGGTCTCCGTCACGCCGAAGGCCTCGTAGAACGGCTCGAGGTTGCGGACGATCTGGTTGCAGCGGAACTCGCTCGGCGAGTGCGGGTCGATCGCGATCAGGCGGACCACCTCCTCCGTGCGCGCCTTCATCTGCCACGCCTGCGCCCAGGAGAGGAAGAAGCGCTCGGCGCCGGTCAGGCCGTCCACCACGGGCGGCTCCTCGCCACCCAGGGACAGCAGGTAGGCCTTCCACGCGATGCCGAGGCCGCCGAGGTCGCCGATGTTCTCGCCGATCGTGAGAGCCCCGTTGACGTGCGTGTCGGGCGCCTGGGCCGGTGAGAGCTGGTCGTATTGCTGGATGAGCACAGCGGTCCGCTCCTCGAAGGCTGCCCGGTCCTCGGCCGTCCACCAGTCGGTGAGCCGCCCGTCGCCGTCGAAGCGGGAGCCCTGGTCGTCGAAGCCGTGGCCGATCTCGTGCCCGATCACCGCGCCGATGGCGCCGTAGTTCGCGGCGGGGTCGCGGTCCGGCGTGAAGAAGGGGAACTGCAGGATCGCGGCGGGGAAGACGATCTCATTGAAGCCGGGGTTGTAGTACGCGTTCACGGTCTGCGGGGTCATGAACCACTCGTCCCGGTCGAGCGGCCTGCCGATCTTGCCGAGCTCGCGGTCGAACTCGAACTCGGCCGCACGCCGCACGTTGCCCACGAGGTCGCCGGCGTCGACGGTCAGCTTCGAGTAGTCGCGCCAGCTGACCGGGTAGCCGATCTTCGGGGTGAACTTCTCGAGCTTCTCGAGCGCCCGGCGGCGGGTCTCCTCGCCCATCCAGTCGAGGCCGCGGATCGACTGCCGGTAGGCCTCCACGAGGTTCTCGACCAGCTCGTCCATCGCCACCTTCGCGGCGGGCGGGAAGTGCCGCTCCACGTAGATCCGGCCGACAGCCTCGCCGAGCACGCCTTCGACGAGCGAGACGCCGCGCTTCCATCGGGCGCGCAGCTCCGGCGTCCCGGTGAGGGTGCGGCCGTAGAAGTCGAAGTTCTCGGCGACGAATTCCGAAGGCAGGTACGGCGCGGCGGAGTGCAGGAGGTGCCAGCACAGCCAGTCGCGCCAGGCGTCCAGCCGGTCGTCGGTGAGGAGGGCGCCGAGTCCCTCGAGGAAGCTCGGCTCCCGGACGACCATCTCGGTGAACGCCGGCTCGGGCGCGTCCAGCCCCTCGAGCCACGGCTCGAGGTCCACGCCGTTCCCGGCTGCGACGAGGCCGGCCACGCCGTCCCAGGTGTGCAGGTTGTAGGTCGCCTGGCTGTCCCGCGTCCGCACGTTGTCCCAGTGCACCGCGGCGAGCGCCGTCTCCAGTTCGAGGACGCGGGCGGCCCGGCCGGCGGCGTCGTCGAAGCCGCCGAGGGCCAGGATCCGCTCCACGTGCCCGGCGTACGCGGCCCGGACCTCCGCGAAGCTCTCCTCGCGGTAGTAGCTCTCGTCGGGCAGCCCCAGACCGGACTGCTCCACGAAGACCAGGTACCGCTCCGGATTGCCGGGATCGTTGTCGACGAACAGCTGCACGAAGCCGGGCCCCCCGCTGCGCTCGAGGCGCCCGATGGTGGCGAGCAGCGACGGGATCGAGTCGACTGCGCGGGCGGTGTCGAGTACGCCCTGCACGGGCGTCGTGCCGAGCTCCTCCACCCTCTCCTCGTCGAGGAAGCTCGTGTAGAGGTCGCCGAGCTTGCGTGCCGCGGTGCCCGGCTCCGCGGACGCCGACTCCTCGATGATCGCGCGCACCGCCTTCTCCGCCTCCTCGGCCAGCAGATAGAAGGAGCCGTAGCGGGCGCGATCGGAGGGGATCTCCGTCCGCTCCATCCACTTGCCGTTGACGTGGCGGAACAGGTCGTCCTGGGGGCGGACAGTGGAATCGAGCTCCTCGAGGGCGATCCCGGACACGGGGGCGTCGGTCATGCCCGCCAGCCTATTCGGGGGCGACTCGGCGTCGGGCGCACGGCCCGGTTACGCTCGTCCGGTGCGTCTCGTCGTCGCGCGCTGCTCGGTCGACTACGCCGGCCGGCTCAGCGCCCATCTGCCCCTCGCGACCCGTGTCCTCATGGTGAAGGCCGATGGGAGCGTGCTCGTCCACTCCGACGGCGGCTCGTACAAGCCGCTCAACTGGATGAGTCCGCCGTGCACGCTCACCGTGACGGAGCCCGAGGAGGAGCAGCGCGCCGCGGGCGTAGTGGAGCTGTGGACCGTGAACCAGGGGAAGACGAACGACCTGCTCGTCATCTCTCTGCACGAGGTGCTCTCGGACACCTCGTTCGAGCTCGGCGTGGACCCGGGCCTCGTCAAGGACGGCGTCGAGGCGGACCTGCAGAAGCTGCTCGCCGAGCAGATCGGGCTGCTGGGCGACGGCCACACGCTCGTCCGCCGCGAGTACATGACGGCCATCGGACCGGTCGACATACTGGCCAGGGACGCCGAGGGCCGCGCCGTGGCCGTGGAGATCAAGCGCCGGGGCGACATCGACGGTGTAGAGCAGCTGACCCGCTACCTGGAGCTGATGAACCGCGACCCGCACCTGACCCCTGTGACGGGCGTCTTCGCCGCGCAGGAGATCAAGCCGCAGGCGCGCACGCTCGCCCAGGACCGCGGCATCCGCTGCCTCGTCCTCGACTACGACGCGATGCGTGGCATGGACGACGCCCACCACCGCCTCTTCTGAGCTCTCGCGCCACCCGCCGCGACGTGGCACTTCTGGCTGTCACTTCGGCGAGATGGCAGCCACAACCGCCGACTCGTCGCCGTTTCACCTGACCGCGACGTCCTTCACGCCCCCGCGTTCTGGGTGTGGGCGCCCCCAGGGGCGGCCCGTATGGTGGGTGCCATGAACCCGACCGCCCCGTGGAGCGTCGTGCTCTTCGACCTCGACGGCACCATCGCCGACTCGGCGCGCGGCATCACGTCGACGCTGTCCGAGACGCTGCTGGAGATGGGCCGGCCGGTGCCGAGCCCCGCGGAGCTGCTCGCCTTCGTCGGTCCGCCCATCATGGACGGATTCGCCGCCCTCGGGCTGAGCCCGGAGGAGAGCGTCGACGCCCTCGCGCTCTATCGCGCTCGCTACTCGACCCGCGGTGCCTACGACAGCGAGGTCTTCCCCGGCATCCCGGAGACGCTCCGTGCGGTCGTCGACGCCGGGCTGCCGATCGCCCTCGCCACCTCGAAGCCGGAGCTGCAGGCTCTGCGCATGCTCGAGCACTACGGCCTCGACGACCTCTTCGTCTTCGTCGGGGGCGCGTCCGAGGACGAGGTCCGCAGCGAGAAGGCGGACGTCATCGCCTACGTGATCGACAACCTCCGCACCCGGAAGGTGGATCTCGCCAATCCGGTGATGGTGGGCGACCGCATCCACGACGTGGAGGGCGCGCTCGCGAACGGCCTGCCCGTCGTCTTCGCCGAGTGGGGCTACGGCGCGGACGTGGAGCGCGCCGGCAGCATCGCCTCGGCCGCCGACCCGGCCGCCCTGCAGGACATCCTGCTCCGCGGAGTGCGCGCCGTCGCCTGAGCGACTCGGTGACGGGTGCCGGTTCCGCCGGGTTCCGAGCCGGAACCCAGAGGGGAGCAGGCGACCCGGGCTAGCCGAGGACGGAGTACACCGCGACTTGCTCGCCGTCCTCCACGCAGAAGCCGGTGATGGAGGCGAGGTAGCCGTCCGGCCCGTCCGCCGCATCGACCGCCGTGTCGACGTCGATGACTCGCGCTCTCCCGGTCACCGACGATCCGTCCCCGAAGGCCAGTCCTTCCGGTGACTGCACGACGTCGGCGTCCTGCTCGAACCCGGGTGGCCACACCACGAACATCCGTCCGTCAGGGGTGTCGATGT
>DATCMN010000466.1:0-6783 GCA_036563405.1 Naasia sp.
ACATCGTCGTGCAGACGACGCTGTTCCTCTCCACGGGCCTCATCGAGCGCGTGGGCGGGACCACCTCGATCAGCCGGCTCGGCGGCCTGCTCAAGGCGTCGCCCGTCGTCGCCGTGCTCTTCCTGCTGCCCGCGCTGAACCTCGGCGGGATCCCGCCCTTCTCCGGCTTTCTCGGCAAGCTGGGGCTGCTCGAGGCGAGCGCGGAGGTGGGCACGCCGCTCGCGCTGACCCTGCTCGGCGCCGCGGTCGCCGTGTCGCTGCTCACCCTCTATCCGCTCGCGCGCGTCTGGAATCTCGCGTTCTGGCGGCCGCGCGAGGAGGTGGCGGAGTACTCCTCGGCGCTCACCGCCGAGCTCGGCGAGAACCCGTTCGGCGAGTCGGCGAGCGGCAGGCGAGCCCTGTCCCGGCTGATGATCGGCGCCACCGCGGGCATGGTGGCAGTGTCGGTGGGGCTGAGTCTCGCCGCGGGACCCCTCTACGGCCTCGCCAGCCGGGCCGGCGCCGACCTGCAGGCGACCGACAGGTACATCGAGAGCGTCCTGGGAGGCGAGAGGTGAGCGGGGTCCGGCACGGCGGCAGGAGCGGCGGCCGCACGCTCGCCCATCAGCTGGCCCTGATCGGCGGGCTGGTCCTCCTGTGGATGCTGCTCTGGGGCTCCTTCACGCCGGTCGACTTCCTGGCCGGGCTCGCCGTCGCTGCACTCGCGACCCGGGTGTTCGAGCTGCCGCCCGTCCCGCTGTCCGGCCGGTTCAACGCCTGGTACGCGCTGCTGTTCCTGCTGCGCTTCCTCGGCGAGGTGATAGCCGGCTCCGTGCAGGTGGCGGCGCTGGCGCTGGACCCGCGCCGGCTGCCGACCAGCGCCGTCGTCGAGGTGCGGCTGGTGTCGCACTCCGACCTCATCCTCACCCTCGTGGCCGTCTCGCTGTCGCTGGTGCCCGGCTCGGTGGTGCTCGAAGTGGACCGCGGCCGCTCCACCCTCTTCCTGCACGTGCTGAGCGTGCGCGACGCCGCCGCGATCGAGCGCACGCGTCGCCAGGTCCGCGACACCGAGCGACGGATACTCCGGGCCCTCGGCACGCGCGCCGAATACGCGAAGGCCAGCCGGTGATCGCCGTCCTGCACGCCGTCGTCGGCGTCCTGTTCGCGGCGGCGGTGGTCCTCGTCCTGATCCGCCTGCTGCGGGGGCCGTCGATCATCGACCGGATGATCGCCTCCGACGTGCTCGTGACGCTCGTTCTGCTCGCGCTGATCGCCGACATGGTCGTGAACGACACCCTGCGCAGCCTGCCCGTGCTCGTCGCGCTGTCCGGCACCGCGGTCCTCGCCTCGGTCGCCGTCGCCCGCTACGTCTCGCGGCAGGACCGGCGGGACGGCACCGGGCAGGACGGAGGCCGTTCGTGACCGCCGAGATCGTCGACCTGATCTGCGCGCTGCTGCTGCTCGTCGGCGCGGTGCTGTCGCTCGCGGCCGGCATCGGGCTCCTGCGATTCGCGGACCCGCTGGCGCGCATGCACGCCGCCACCAAGCCGCAGATCCTCGGCCTCCTCGCCATGCTCGCCGCCCTCGGCATCGACTCGGGGCGCTGGGGAACGGTGTTCGCGATCCTCCCCGTCGTCGCCCTGCAGCTGATCACCACGCCGATGGCGGCGCACATGCTGGGCCGCGCCGGGTACCGTGTCGGCCGCTTCCGAAGCGACCTGCTGCTGCGCGACGAGCTCGAGGACGACATCGCGCGGGCCTCCAAGGAGAAAGGACCCGGGAAGCGCCCAGGGCGCTCTCGGTAGACTGCCGGGCGCCGCCCTCCGAACCCGAAAGGGACGACATCATCGCAGCCGATCGCACCACCTTCTCGTTCGTCGTCGTATCGAACCGCCTCCCGGTCGACCGAGTGGAGAACGGGGACGGCGGCTCCTGGAAGCGCTCGCCCGGCGGGCTGGTCACGGCGCTCGAGCCGGTGATGGGCGTCAACAACGGCGCGTGGGTGGGCTGGCCGGGGATCGCCGACCACCCGTTCGACCCCTTCGAGAGCGAGGGCACCTATCTCGTCCCGGTGGAGCTCAGCGAGCAGGAGGTCGCCGACTACTACGAGGGCTTCTCCAACGACACCCTGTGGCCGCTCTACCACGACGTCATCGCGCAGCCGACCTACCACCGCGAATGGTGGGAGGCCTACCAGGCCGTCAACCGCCGCTTCGCGGAGCGGGCGGCCGCCGTCGCCGACGAGGGCGCCACGGTCTGGGTGCAGGACTACCAGCTGCAGCTCGTGCCCGCCCTGCTGCGCCAGCTGCGCCCCGACCTCGTCATCGGGTTCTTCAACCACATCCCGTTCCCCGCGTACGGCATCTACTCGCAGCTGCCGTGGCGGCGCCAGATCCTCACCGGGCTGCTCGGCGCCGACGTGATCGGCTTCCAGCGCAACGCCGACGCCGGCAACTTCGCGCGCGCCGTGCGGCGGCTGTTCGGGTACTCCGCCAAGGGCAGCATCGTCGAGGTCCCGGAGACGGACGAGCACGGCCGGCCCCGGATCCGGGCGGTCATCGCCCGGCACTTCCCGATCTCCATCGACTCCGCCGGCTACGAGGAGATCGCCGCACGGCCCGAGGTGCGCGAGCGCGCCGCCGAGATCCGCCGGCAGCTCGGCGACCCGCAGACACTGATGCTCGGCGTCGACCGTCTCGACTACACGAAGGGGATCGCGCACCGGATGAAGGCGTTCGGCGAGCTGCTCGCCGAGGGCACCCTCGAGCCCGGACGTGCGGTCCTCGTGCAGGTGGCGAGCCCCAGCCGCGAGCGGGTCGAGACCTACAAGACGCTGCGCGACGAGATCGAGCTGATCGTCGGGCGCATCAACGGCGACTACGGGACCATCGGGCACCCGGCCATCCACTACCTGCACACGAGCTATCCGCGCGAGGAGATGGTCGCCCTCTTCCTCGCCGCGGATGTGATGCTCGTCACCGCGCTGCGCGACGGCATGAACCTCGTCGCCAAGGAGTACGTCGCCAGCCGCATCGACGACCAGGGAGTGCTCGTCCTCAGCGAGTTCGCGGGGGCTGCCGATGAGCTGAAGAGCGCGCTGCTCATCAACCCGCACGACATCGACGGCGTGAAGGACGCGATCCTCGCCGCGATGGAGATGTCGCCCAAGGATCAGGCGGTGCGGATGCGCGCCCTCCGCAGGCGGGTTCGCGAACACGACGTGGCGCGGTGGTCCTCCACCTTCCTCGAGGTGCTGGCCCGCGCCCGGCCGGGCTCCGGCGACTCCGTCACGACCCCCGACGAGGCCTGATCGTGCCCGCCAGCATCGACTCCACCGTCGGGTCCACGAACTCGGGCGTGCCCCGACGGCTGCGCGACTCGCTCGCCTCCCTCGCCCGCACCGAGCGCCTCCTGGTCGCGCTCGACTTCGACGGGACCCTCGCGCCCGTCGTCGACGACCCGGCGAAGGCGCGCGCGCTGCCCGAGTCCCGGGCCGCCGTCCTGCGGCTTCTCGACGCCCGGGCCACGCGGGTGGCGCTCGTCTCCGGTCGCGCCCTCGACAGCCTGGAGGAGGTGGCGGGCATGCGCGACGACACGCTCCTCGTCGGCTCGCACGGCGTCGAGGTGCGGCTCGACTCCCCGGACGACGCCTTCACCCTGGACGAGGAGGAGCAGCGCCGGCTGGGCCTGCTCGGCAGCGTGCTCGATCAGGTGGCCGACAGTGTGGACGAGGTGTGGCTCGAGCCGAAGCCGGCCGGGTTCGCGCTGCACACCCGCATGGCGACGGAGAAGAGCAGCCGCGTGGCTCACCTGGTCGCGCTGTCCGAGGCGCAGGCGGAGGTCGAGGACCTCACAGTGCGTCGCGGCAAGGACGTGCTCGAGTTCTCGGTCCGCTCGACCACGAAAGGCGAGGCCGTGGAGCACCTCCGCCGCTACACCTCGTCGACCGCCGTCTTCTACGCGGGGGACGACGTGACCGACGAGGACGCCTTCGAGGCTCTCGGCGACGGCGACCTTGCGCTCAAGATCGGCACCGGCACGACGATCGCGGACCACCGCGTCGACACCCCGGAGGACGTCGCGCACGTCCTCACCCTGCTCGCCGACCTCCGCGAGGCGTGGGCCGGGGAGACCCCCCAGTCCAACTGACCCGCCGATCGCCGGAGCCGCGCGTGGCCGCGCGACTATCGGCATCGTTCCGGCCAAACGGCAACGTTCTGCGGTTGCCGTTAGGCCGGAACGTTGCCGTTAGCGAAGCTTCCCCGACGAGCCCAGCGTCGCGCCGAGCAGCAGCATGAGGAGGACCTGGAAGCCGAGCCGCGGCCAGAACGGGACGGCCAGCCTGCCGAACACGTCGGGGTGCCGCGCGGCGTAGGCGTTGGCGGGGAAGACGGCGGCGAGGAACGCGATCAGCGACACGGCGGCGGGCTTCCGAAGCGCCGGCACCAGCAGCCCGATGCCTCCCGCGACCTCGCACACGCCGGTGAGCGCCACCAGGCGGGCGGGCGTCCGCGGATCCGTCCCGCGCAGTCCGGGCGGGATCATCCGCGCCATCACCTTCGCGGGCCCGCGCCGGAAGTGCGACACCCCCATGAAGAGGAACACCCCGGCGAGCACCACCCGCAACCCAGTCACCCCCTCACCCTCCCACGCCCGCCTGAGCGGGCTGACTTGCCACTTTCCGTCCCCAAACCCCGCCGATGGGGACGGAAAGTGGCAACTCAGCGGTCCTCCCCACGAGGGGAAACACGCGAGCAGTGCACCACGACGGCGCCCCTGTCCTGCCGAGGGGCCGCCCCCCGGACGCTTGGCGCATGCCGAGGAGACCGGGGGAGCTGCCGGAGTGGGCGCGCGAGGCGCCGTTCCGGGTCAAGGATGCCCAGGCGAACGGCGTCGGCTCCGAGCGATTGCGGTCACCCGATCTGACAGCGCCCTTCCGAGGGATGCGCGTGATCGGCCCATCGGGGAATGGCGTGCTCGAGCGGTGCAGGGCCTACTCGGCGATCGCTGCGCCAGGGCAGTTCTTCAGTCACACCACCGCTGTCCGACTGCACGGGCTTCCTCTGCCCGGAGATGAGCGGAGGGAGCCGCTGCACGTGACGGTGTTCCTGCCGGACCGGGCGCCGCGGTTGCGCGGCGTCACCGGCCATCACGCCTCTGCCGACTCCTTCCGCGTCGTGGTGCTCGACGGGCTCTGGGCCGTTGACGCGGTGACGGCGATCCGGCAATCGGCGGACAGGCTGCGAGTCGATGACCTCGTCGCTCTCATCGATGCCGCGATCAGCGGGCGGACCCCGACGTGCTCTCTCGACGACCTATGGGAGGAGGTGCGCCGCCGACCACGGGAGCGGGGAATCGCCAAGCTGCGCGAAGCGCTCGCGCTGGCGCGGGTAGGGGCGGAGTCACCCAAGGAGTCGCAGCTGCGTCTGATCCTGCTCCGCGCCGGCCTCGCCGAGCCGCTCCTCAATGCGGACATCCTCGATGCCGAGGGCCGCTTCCTCGCGCGCGGCGACCTCGTCTTCCCCGAGCAGCGGGTGATCGTCGAGTACGACGGCGAGCAGCACCGCACCGAGCGCCGGCAGTACACGCGCGACGTGGAGCGCCTGGAGGACCTCGCGCGTGAGGGCTGGCGCGTGGTCCGGATCCTTGCGCCACACCTCCGCCGTCCGGACCTCATCGTCCGTCGAGTCCGCGCTGCCCTCCTCGCCGTCCCACCCGCGTGAGTTGCCGCTTTCCGTCCCTATGAGCCTGGAATGGGGACCGAAAGTGGCAACTCGGCAGGGCCGGAATACCGGGCGGGGGAGGGGGCGCGCCGCTGTACCCTCGTTACGTGCTGGAAACAGGAGCTGGCGGACCGGACATCAAGCCCCGGAGCCGCGTCGTCACCGACGGGATCGAGGCGACGACGTCGCGCGGAATGCTGCGCGCCGTCGGGATGGGCGACGCCGACTGGGACAAGCCGCAGATCGGCATCGCGAGTTCCTGGAACGAGATCACCCCCTGCACCCTCTCGCTCGACCGCCTCGCGCAGGCCGCGAAGGAGGGCGTGCACTCGGGCGGCGGGTACCCGCTCCAGTTCGGCACCGTCAGCGTCTCCGACGGCATCTCGATGGGCCACGAGGGCATGCACTTCTCGCTGGTGTCCCGGGAAGTCATCGCGGACAGCGTCGAGACCGTCATGCAGGCGGAGCGTCTCGACGGAAGCGTGCTGCTCGCCGGCTGCGACAAGTCGATCCCCGGGATGCTGATGGCGGCCGCCCGACTCGACCTGGCGAGCGTCTTCGTCTACGCCGGCTCCATCGCGCCCGGCTGGGTCCGCCTCTCGGACGGCACCGAGAAGGACATCACCATCATCGACTCGTTCGAGGCCGTCGGCGCCGTGAAGGCAGGCCGCATGAGCGAGGAGGACGCGAAGCTCATCGAGTGCAACTTCGCCCCGGGCGAAGGCGCCTGCGGCGGCATGTACACCGCCAACACGATGGCGAGCGTCGCCGAGGCTCTCGGCATGAGCCTGCCCGGCTCCGCGTCGCCGCCGTCGGCGAACCGGCGCCGCGACTACTACTCGCACCGCAGCGGCGAGGCCGTCGTCGGGCTCCTGGAGAAGGGGATCACGACCCGCGACATCCTCACCAAGGAGGCGTTCGAGAACGCCATCGCCGTCGGCATGGCCCTGGGCGGCTCCACCAACATCGTCCTGCACCTCCTCGCGATCGCGCACGAGGCGGAGGTCGAGCTCACCCTCGACGACTTCAACAGGATCGGCTCGAAGGTGCCGCACATCGGCGACCTCAAGCCGTTCGGCAA
>DATCMN010000490.1:0-2705 GCA_036563405.1 Naasia sp.
CTGACGAAGGACAAGCACGCACGATTCCAGACCGCGGCCGAGTTCCGCGACGACGTGCACACCGCGGCGAGCGGCCGGACGCCGGAGCGGCGCCTGCCCTCCTCCGACCCCGGCGCCACCCTGTTCGGCGCCGCGTCGGACGGCGGCATGAACCCGGCCCTCAAGCAGCTGGCGATGGACGATGACACGGTCGTCCGGACCCAGACGCGCCCGCCGGCGGTGTGGATCTGGGCGGGGATCCTCAGCGTCCTGGTGATCATCGTGTCCGTGGTGATCTGGGTGGTCAGCCTCTCGCCCAGCGACCAGCTGCCCGATCTCTCCCGCGAGGTCCCGGACCTGCAGGGCTCCAGCTACGACGCGGCCGTCGAGGCCCTCGAGGAGCGGGACCTTGTCGCCACCCAGCACTTCGAGAACAGCGCGAACATCCCGAAGGATCAGGTGGTGCGGACCGTCCCCGAGGCGGGCACCGTCGTG
Organism: Naasia sp.; assembly: GCA_036563405.1. Lineage (GTDB taxonomy): Bacteria > Actinomycetota > Actinomycetes > Actinomycetales > Microbacteriaceae > Naasia. The sequence continues at coordinate 475 of DATCMN010000490.1, forward strand.
CAGACCGACCAGGAGATCGACATCTACGTGTCCACGGGTCCCGCGCAGTCCGGCGTCCCCAACCTCGTGAACCTCAGTCAGGCGGCCGCGATCGACGGGTTGAAGCTCGCGGAGTTCACGGTGGGCAGCGTGCTCTCCGAGCATTCCCCCGACGTCCCGGACGGTGTCGTGCTGCGCACGGATCCGGTTGCCGGCACCCAGCTCGAGAAGGGCGCCACGGTGAACCTCGTGGTGTCGGACGGTCTGGTGGAGGTGCCGGACGTGCGGAACCTGCCCCTCGGCGAGGCCCGCGGGATCCTCGAGGGCGCCGCACTCAAGCTGCGCGTCAGTGTCGACCGGGTAGGCGACTGCGGGGCGGCTTCCGATCTCGTGGTCACCCAGTCCCTCGCCCCCGGCACCGTGCCGCAGCGCTCCGCCATCACCCTGACCTACTGCGACGGCACCTGATCCGAGCCGGCCGGGCGCGCAGCGCGTCGCCGGCCGGTCAGTCGCGGCGTGCGGCGAGGAGCGGGTTCAGGGACTTCGCTCGCTCCGGGGCGTCCTCGAGCCCCACGACGCCGAGCCAGTTGCCGAGCATGCGGTAGCCGCCCTCGGTGAGGACCGACTCCGGGTGGAACTGCACTCCGTAGACGGGCGCGTCGACGTGCTTCACACCCATGATGACGCCGCCGACGGTCCGCGATGTGACGACCAGCTCGTCCGGGACCGTGCCGTCGACGACCGCGAGCGAGTGATACCGCGTCGCGGTGAACGGCTGCGGCACCCCGTCGTAGAACGCGCTGCCGTCGTGCTCGATGCTCGACGTCTTGCCGTGCATCAGCTCCTCGGCGTTCGTGACCACCGCGCCCAGCGCCTCGGCGATCGCCTGGTGGCCGAGGCACACGCCGAGCAGTGGGATGTCCTTCTCGAGCGCGATGCGGACTGCGGGGATCGAGGCCCCGGCCGCGCCGGGCTTGCCGGGGCCGGGGGAGATGAGGACTCCGTCGAACTCCGCCATCCGGTCGGCGAGCTGCTCCGCGGGGATCCCGTCGTTGCGCACGACCTCCGTCGCGGCGCCCAGCTGGTGCAGGTAGCCGTCGAGCGTGTAGACGAAGCTGTCGTAGTTGTCGAGGACGAGGATGCGGGTCATGGCGGATCCAGTCTCGCATCTGCCGCGGTGCGGCGCGCGTGCGCACGGAGCGGCCGGCGCCGGCCCCCTTGCTAGACTGACGCGCATGGCACGCCCCCGAGTACGGCCGGAGACCCGCGTGGAAGACCGCGCCGACGCTCCCAACCCGGTGTGGTTCAAGCCGGTGATGTTCGGCTTCATGCTGCTCGGGCTCGCCTGGATCATCGTCTTCTACGTGAGCCAGGGCACTCTGCCGATCCCCGACCTGCAGAGCTGGAACATCCTGATCGGCTTCGGGATCGCCTTCATCGGCTTCCTGATGACCACCCGCTGGCGCTGAGCGGCCCCGCCTGATCTCCCTCTACGAGAGGTCGAGCTCGCGCGTCCAGTGCGCGAGGAACGCTGCACCCGCCGCGTCGTGGATGCGGTCGTCGATGGTGATCACCGGATACGGCTTCTCCAGCACACCGTCGCTCGGGCGCACATCCACATGGGCGACCTCGAAGCCCGCGGCGTGCAGGGCGTCGGCCATCTTGTAGTCGCTCCTCGAGTCCCCAATGGAGCGCCACCGGGTGGGCAGCTCCATCCGCTCCGCGAAGTAGGCCAGGGCGCGCTCCGCGCCGCGGTCCTTGTCGAGGAGCACCGATTCGACGTCGGTCGAGATGATCGTCGAGTCGATCCGGAAGGGGATCCGCCCGGCGGCGTCCGGGGACTCCCGGTCCTCATGGCGCACGCCGACGCCGGCGCCGACGAGGATGTCGAACGCCGCGGCGTCGAAGCGGGGCTGGTCGCGCTTGTAGGCCTCGGCTGCGACGTCGGTGCGCTGCTCGACCGACACCATCGCGCGCTTGGTGTCGTCCCAGAACATCGTCGCCGGGAAGCGGCGCTCGGTCAGCGCACGCAGTTCCGCCACCACGTCCTCGGGGAGCGCCACGGTGGGGTCGACCTCCACCTCCCCGAGCCCGTTCTCCGTGATCGGCGCCCAGGTCGCGCCCTTCTCGAACACGCCGAACATGACGTCGTGACGGCGGAGGGACTCGGCGATGCCCTCCTCCAGGAGCGGGCCGACGATCTGCTCGCGCACGAACGCGTCCGATCGCCCGGTGATGAAGGCGATGGGCAC
>DATCMN010000507.1:0-1825 GCA_036563405.1 Naasia sp.
GAGGAGACCCGCCTGCGCCAGCGCGAAAGCGCCGCTGCCGAAGGAGGCGAGGCGGGCGCCCCGCTGGCCGGCGACCCGCAGCGCGTGCAGGAGGCTGTCGCTCCGGAGCCGCGTCGGCACCTCCACCCCGGGCACGATCACCGTGTCGGATTCCGAAGCGGCGGACAGCGGCGAGAGCGGCCCGAAGTCGATCCCGGTGCCCTCCGCGAACCCGTCGCCGAGCCCCAGGCGCAGCCGTGGCTGCTCGCCGAGCAGCAGCACCTCGTACGGGCTGTCCGGGTCGTCGCCGGAACGGTCCGCGACGGACGGGATGCGGCGGCCGAAGATCCGCAGGGCGATGGCGACTTCGAGCGCGAGGGTGTCGGGCTCCAGCACGATGGCTACGACGTGCCGGTCGCGCCCTCGCGTCGTGGGCGGGCGGCGGCTGGCGCGCATGGGGCTCCGAGACGGACAGGAAGGAGGCGGGGCGGGAGGCGGCGGTGCGGGACCGTTCCCACACCGGATCCTGATTATGGCGAACGTCTCTGCCGTCGGTCGTGCCTCTTGACCGGACGGCGGGAGTGGGGCAGGAGAGCGGACGCGCCTCCGCTCAGTCCTCGGCCGGAGGGAGGTCCTTCCGCATCTGCATCGACATGGTGCCGTAGCCGAGCGACTCGTAGAGGCGGCGGGCCGTGGTGTTCCAGCCGAACACGTTGAGGCCCAGCATGGTTCCGCCCTCCCGGCGGACAACATCCTCCGCGAGCAGCATGGCCGCCCGGCCGTAGCCCTGGCCGCGGTGCTCCTCGTCGACCTCCACGTTGTACACCCACCAGTACCCGCCGTCCGGGGTCTGCGGGTGCGGACCGACCCACAGAGCGCCCACCACCGCGCCGTCGGCCACCAGGTCGAAGACGCGGTGCGGCTCGAGCGGCCGGCCCTTCGGGAAGTAGGTCGCGAGCGACGCGGCCGCCGCCGCCCGGGCCTGCTCCGGCGTCTCGCCGGCTGCCTGCCGCGACTCCGCGTACTCCCGGCGCGAGGTGACCAGCCAGTCGGCCATCCGCGCGTCGGTCATGGGGGCGAGGAGCACGGCCATACTCCACCCTGCCACGGCCCCCGGCCGGCGCGCCCGCGCCGCCCCCTGCTGGACACGCGAAGGGCGGGCGGGAACACTGAGGCCATCCCCTTCCCGCGGAATGGAGCCGCCATGACGTCGAAGCCCGCCGGCTCACCGGTCTGGATCGAGCTGCTCAGCACCGATCCCGACTCGTCAGCTCCCTTCTACGAGGCCGCGATCGGCGTGGAGGTGACCGAGCCGAAGAAGGAGTTCGGCGGGTACCGGGACGTGCTGCGCAACGGCAAGGTGGTCGCCGGGCTGATCCGGGAGAAGGAGAAGAGCCGCAGTGCGTGGCGGCTGTGGCTGCGCAGCGACGACGTGGACGCGACCCTCGCCGCCGTTCCCGAGCACGGCGGGGAGGTGCTCGAAGGGCCGGACGACGTCGAGGGCCTCGGCCGCCGTGCGGTGATCCGCGACCCGAGCGGCGCAGAGACGGGCGTCTGGCAGCTTCACGGCTTCCCGGGCATCGAGGTCGAGAACGAGCCCGGCGCGCCCTGCTGGTACGAGCTGCACACCACCGACCGATTCGCCGAGACCGTCGACTTCTACCGGGCGGCGTTCGGCTGGGACATCGCCGTCCTCGGCGACACCGACGACTTCCGGATGGTCACCTTCGGCGAGGACGATGCAGCGCTCGCCGGCATCTACGATGCGTCGGCGCAGGCGCCGGGAGGACCCTCGAGGTGGCAGGTGTACTTCCTCGTCGCCGACGTCGACGCGACGAGCCAGGCG
>DATCMN010000511.1:0-1882 GCA_036563405.1 Naasia sp.
CAGGACTGCCCAACCGCCGCCTCGTGGAAGAGGACGTCATGCGGACGCTGCTGCGAAGCCACGCCACCCTGAGTGTCATCTTCATCGACCTCGACGGTTTCAAGGCGATCAACGACAGACTCGGCCACGCCGCCGGCGATACGCTCCTCCGCGAGGTCGGTCAACGACTCCGCGGCGTCATCCGGGATCACGATGTCGTCGGCCGGTTCGGGGGCGACGAGTTCATCGTGGTCGGTGCAGTGGCAACCGAGCGCGACGCCGAGACGCTCGCGGACCGGATCCGACTCGCGATCGGCGAGCCGTATCTCGACTTTCCGGCCGACCTGCCCATCACCGCGAGTATCGGTGTCAAGACCGTCGGCAGCGATGACTCGCTCGTCATGGATCAGTTGATCCGCGCGGCAGATCACGCGATGTATGCCGCCAAGGTTGCGGGCGGCAACCGGATTTCCCACGCGGAACAAGTCGAGGCCGGAGGAAGGTAGGGGAGGACGGCCTCGACCTCTACCTGATCCGTACTGGCCGGGAGATGCAGTGGGCGCGCCGTCCAGCGACGGGAGCGGTCAGCACCCGGAAAGTGCTAAAGACGCCGATGGTCTGGTGTGGCAGTTTTCCGAGTTCCGCGCCGATGACGTCGTGGTCGAGTTGCGCTGCGCTACGGAGTCGCCGTTGAAAAGGGCCTGGTTGTGGATGCCTCCGTTGTCAGTCGCTACCTCCGGCACGGCGGCAGATCAGGGGCGACGGCAGCGGGCTCGGGGGCCGACAACGAATCAGAGGCCACACGTCGCCAGGTTGCCGAGGGCGTAGCCCGTATCCGGCCGAGACGCCGACGGCGTGCTGCGCTCGCATTCCCTGGGCGCCATCGCTTGCGTCAAGGGCTTCGACGCCGGCGGACGGCACCAGTACCGTCGGCTCATGTGGCGTGTGCACTACCGATGCCCGCAGAACGGGCAGCTAGCAGCGACCAGTCTGCGTATTGCGCGCAAGGAGTACATCGACTCGGTCCACCTCGTGCGGTTGACCACGGTGACGTGCGATGGGTGCGGCCACAGTCACCGCCTCTTGGACCGATCTCAGGTTGACTTCACGTGGGAAGCGCCACGTCCGCGAGTGGCGTCGTAGATTGCTCGTCTACTGCGTGTGCCGCCCTCCGAGTGCGGATCTCCCCGACCTGTACGTCGCTGAGGTGTTTGCGTCAGGGCGGGTCGCTCGCGCCGTCCTCGCCACGCTTCCCCCGACGTGCGTCGCCTCTCCTTCGTTGAAGAGGTTGCTGTCAAGTCCCTAAGCGGTACGTGAGTCCGCTGCGCCTGTCAGCAGAGTCGCCACAGTCGCCCCAAGGAGGCGACGAGAGCCACTGCCCCGTTGCGGAGCGCCAGCCTCGAATCCTCGGGGCGGTTCCGGATCGGCTTGTAGGCTCTTTCCGTGGGAGCATTCTTCTACGACAGGTGGCGGTACGAGTTCGAGGACCGCGCGCTCGCGCACCTCAGACACGTCCTCATCACACGGCTCCGCCGCGGTGAATCGTTCGAGCTGTCCTGGAACATTCCGATCGAGGCGGGATCGGGAAGACAGTCACTATGGATGCACCCGAACGTCCCATTGCGATTCACGTTCGACGATGCTCATATCCACCCGATAAGCCGAGCGTGGATCGATGCGCTGATGGGCAGTTCCTTCACGACAGCAGGCCTGCAATTCGTGCCTGAGCCGGTCGTTCCGCCCGCTGCTTAGGCCCTTGCCCGGGTTACTTCAATACCCCCCCGCGCGCGACAATCCCGTGCTCGACCACTAGCCGGCGGTAGCATTCACCGTGATCATTTACCTGCTGTGCCGGCCTCCCTTGGAGTCGCCGCAGGGAATGCACTTCATCGCGGCCGCCTTT
>DATCMN010000527.1:0-1500 GCA_036563405.1 Naasia sp.
GAATTCGCGCGGATGATCGAAGTAGCAGACCATCGACCCCACGGAATCACCATGGGACTGCATTGGAGACGCGATTGCCGCGGTGATGCCACTAGACCGGAAGACGTCGCTCATCGACACGCCCGGTGTGTACGCGTCGGCATCTTCCGGCCGGCGGATAACGACCACACCGCCGCTCAGGAGGGTGGTCGATCCCGTAGGCCGATAGCCCTGTGGCCAGAAAGCCTCGAGCGGGTTCACCCCGGCCGCCTGCACCACTCCTTCCGGGCGGCGCAGGTGGACGCTGACGTGGCTGGCGGCGAAGGCGCGTTGCGCGACGTCGACGAGGAGGTCCGCCGCGTCCACTTCGGTACGCACATTGCCGAAACCGACTGCCGAGTTCAGAAGGATCTGCAACCGTCGCCGACCGCGCTCGGTCTTGGCCTCGGCGCTCCGGAAGCCGAGATGGAACGCGGAGCGGCTCGACACGTCGAACACCGCGAGTTGCTGATGGGCAGCTGCGGCGTCCGCTCCGAGTGATCCCACGACGACTGGCCGCACCACTCCCGACGAGCCGTGCAGGGTTGCATCCGTGGGTCGCATCCCGGCCGCCCCGGTCAACGGCATCCGCAGTGTCAGGAACGCTTGCAGTGGACGGCCCAGCACGTCGGCCCGCTCGGAGTTGAGCCAGCCGAGGATGGTTGGGTTCACGTCGACGATCGCCGCCCCCTGGTCGACCGCGATCATCCCGCACTCGGTCAGTTGTTTCACGCGCTAGCCCCCGCACCACCGACCACGCTCGACATGATGTTCGCCGATATCGCGCAAGTCAAACCAGGGGCGCGCTCACGGTCGCGCAGGCGGGTTCGAGGTTTGCCACCATCCGGCGTAGGTTCGAAAGATGTCAACGCTCGAGGCCTCATTGGAGAGAGCGCTCGATGCTGGCGAGATCTCCGCGTACTTCCAGCCGCAGGTTGACTTGGACACGGGTCGAATCGTCGCCGCCGAAGCGCTGTGCCGATGGCGGAGCCCGCTGCACGGGGATGTATCACCCGCGGAATTCATCGCCGTCGCGGAGGACTCCGGTCTCATCGATGAGATCGGGCGCTACATGACCGAGCAGGGCTGCATCGCCCTCGCCGAGTGGCCTGTAGATGTATCGGTGAATGTCTCCCCGTACCAGCTCCGCACTGCCTCGTTCTCCGAGTGGGTCGCGCAGCATCTCGAGGCGCACGAGGGTCGCGGCGGCGCACTCACTCTTGAGATCACGGAATCACGTGAGCTGGACGACATTCCTGGTGTGCAGCTTCGCCTCGACCCCCTCCGTGACCTCGGTGTGGGGATCAGCCTCGACGATTTCGGGATCGGATACTCGTCGCTCGCGCAACTCGAGCGCTTACGGGCGAACGAGGTGAAGCTCGACCGCTCCCTGGTTGCCGACGAGTCCACCTCGGCGCGGGCGCTGATGATGGAAGCGATCGCCTTCGCCCACGAGTGCGGGATGCGCGTCGTCGCGGAGGG
>DATCMN010000532.1:0-25016 GCA_036563405.1 Naasia sp.
GTAGCCCGTGCCACCGAGTGCGGCGGGCAGCCGGCTCACCGCGCGCTCCGCCGCCGACTGGAACCCGGGCACGGCCGCCGAGGCGGCGGTGGCGAAGTCGAGGAGCGCGTCCCCCGGCCCGAGCGGCTGGTCGACGGTGCCGCCCGGGATGCGGATGACGCTCCCCGACCCGCGCCGCGTCTCCAGGTAGCCGGAGGCGCGCAGCTCGTCGAGTGCCGCGGTGATCGTGGTGCGCGATGCGCCCAAACGGTCGGCGAGCTCCCGCTCGGAGGGGAGCCGCACACCGGTGGGCAGGCGGCCGTCGACGGCGAGCAGGCGGATCCGATCGGCGAGCGCGCGGTAGCCGCTCTCGCCTCCGCGCCGCCAGTCGCTGAGCAGGGTCGCGAGGTGGCTCGCGCTCACCGGGGATGACATGAGGCCACTTTATGCAGATTGGCTATGGAACTCCAGTCCACTTCACCGATTGGATATCCCGCATGAACCCCTGGTCCCATCCTCGACGGATGACGCACCTGCTCGTCGGGCTGGTCTTCTACGGCATCGCGGACGGCCTCATCGTGCAGGCGGCCCTCGGCATCTCGCCGTGGTCCGTGCTGGCCCAGGGGATCTCGGTGCAGACCGGGCTGCTCTTCGGGGTGGTGACGAACCTGCTGGGGCTCGTCGTGCTGCTGCTCTGGATCCCGCTGCGTCAGCGACCCGGCATCGGCACGGTCCTCAACGTGCTGATAGTCGGGACCGCCGCGCAGGCGGCGCTCTGGATCGTCCCCGCACCGGCGGAGCTCGCGGCCCGCATCGCGCTGTTCACCGGCGGCCTGCTGCTGCTCGCGCTCGCGACCGGCCTCTACGTCGGGGCCCGCTACGGTCCGGGACCGCGCGACGGTCTGATGACCGGCGTATCGGCTCGCTTCGGCTGGCCGATCTGGCTCGCCCGCTCGGTCATCGAGGTCTCGGTACTCGGGCTCGGCTGGATCCTCGGCGGGAACGTCGGCATCGGGACCCTCGCGTTCGCGCTCCTCATCGGGCCGCTCTGCAACCTCACCCTTCCCCTCTTCGCCCCCCGGGTCCGTCGACCCGCTCCTCTCGAAGGAGGCCCGGAATGCTCTCCGGCCTGATCGTCCTGTCCCTGCTCGCCCTGCTGGCCGTCGCCGCCCTCGCCGGAACCGTGCGCGACCTGCTCACCGACGGCTACCGCCGGCTGCCGTCGCTCCGCACGCCGGTGCGCGCCGAGCGACCGCGCAGCCCACGGCCCCCGGGGGCGCCGCGGCGCGTTCCGAGCGCGGCCCCCGCCCGCGCGGCCGGCACGCGCTGACCCCGTCCCCTGGGAGCCCTCTGTGCGTTCCCTCCTTTCCTGGCCTTCTGACGTAGACCGGTGGGGAAGGAGGGTCGCGAATGAGAGCACTGACCTGGCAGGGCAAGCGGAACGTGAGCGTCGAGGAGGTGCCGGATCCCCGGATCGAGGAGCCGACCGACGCCATCGTGAGGATCACGTCGACGGCGATCTGCGGATCGGACCTGCATCTCTACGAGCTGTTCGGCCCGTTCATCGACAAGGGCGACGTGCTCGGACACGAGCCGATGGGCATCGTGGAGGAGGTCGGTGCCGGGGTGACCGGCCTGCGTCCGGGCGACCGGGTGGTGGTCACGTTCAACATCGCGTGCGGCACGTGCTTCATGTGCGTTCGCGGCCTGCAGTCCCAGTGCGAGACGACCCAGAACCGGGATCAGGGCACCGGCGCCTCCCTGTTCGGCTACACCAAGCTCTACGGGCAGGTGCCCGGCGGGCAGGCGGAGCTCCTCCGCGTCCCGCTCGCCGACTACAACGCGTACAAGGTGAGTCCCGAGGGGCCGGATGAGCGGTATCTGTTCCTCAGCGACATCGTGCCGACGGCGTGGCAGGGCGTCGCCTACGCGGACCTGCCGCCCGGCGGGACCCTCGCCGTGATGGGCCTCGGCCCCGTCGGACAGTTCGCCGCGCGGATCGGCCGGCACCTGGGCCACCGGGTGATCGCAGTGGACCCGGTCGCCGAGCGGCGCGCGCTCGCGGAGCGGTACGGGATCGAGACGCTGGACCTCACCGACGACGTGGTGGAGCGGATCGTCGACTCCACCGACGGCCGCGGGGCCGACGCTGTGGTCGAGGCGGTGGGGATGGAGGCGCACGGCAACTCGGCGATCGGCATGATGCAGCAGGCGGCCGGCATGCTGCCCGACCCGATCGCCCGCAAGGCGATGGAGAAGATCGGCGTCGACAGGATGACCGCCATCTACAACTCGCTCGACGCCGTGCGACGCGGTGGGACTGTCTCGCTGTCCGGCGTCTATGCCGGCGAGGCGGACATCCTGCCCATGAAGTCGATGTTCGACAGGCAGGTCACCCTCCGGATGGGCCAGTGCAACGTCCGCCGGTGGATCGACGACCTGGTCCCGCTCGTGGAGGACCCGGCGGACCCGCTGGGTGTCCTGGACCTCACCACCCATCGCGTGGGGCTGGATGAGGCGCCGCACATGTACGAGATCTTTCAGAAGAAGGAGGACGGCTGCATCAAGGTTGTGCTGAAGCCGTGAGTCCGTGAAGCAGCGACCCCGGCGCCCTCGCGAAGCGCTGACGCCGGGGGCGTCCCGGGGCGCCGCCGCACCTGCGCGGGCGGTCCCGGAACGGTCTGGGCCCCGGGAACGCGCGGCGACCGGGGGTTGCTCGATCCGGTCCCGCTGCGGCGGCGCCCCCGTCGCCATGTCCTCATCGGGGGACAATTGGGGGCCCGCCGTCCGCGGATCGGGGGACAATCTGCGCGCACGCCTCCCTCGGCGGGTTACTTTCGGCGTGAGGCAGGAGCGCGATGCGAAGGCCTCACTACGCCGGACCGAAAGCTACCCGATGTCCTCCGCCTCGGCGGAGTGCAGGCAGTCGGCTCGACCTCGTGGCAGTGCGGCCGTCGCCGATCCACCCCGATCGGCGCCCGCCCCGATTCCGGGGCGGACCAGCTGCTGACGAATGCCGGCGGCGGAGATCCCCTATCCGCCGCCGGCAGCGTCGGCGATGCCGCGGCGCAGCTTGTCGGTGAGGGCGCGCAGGGTCTGCAGCTCCTCGGGGCTGAGGGTGGGGGCCATGACGGCGTCGATGCTCTTGATGTGCTCCGCCGCCACCTCGACGAATGCGCGGTAGCCCGCGTCGGTCAGCCGGATCACTGTGCCCCGGCCGTCCGTGCTGTCCGGGAGCTTCTCCAGCAGCCCGCGCGCGGTGAGCCTGTCGACGAGCCGGCTGATGCTCGGCTGGGTGAGTAGGACCAGGGATGTCAGGTCGCGCTGCCGCGCCTGCCGGCCGGGCCGCCGGCTGAGGTTGAACAGCACGTCGTACTCGGTGAAGGACAGGCCTCGGGGGAACTCGGCCACGAGTCGGCGCATGACCGCGACCTGCGCGCGGAACAGCGACTCCCAGGCATCGACGGAGGTGGAATCAGCCACTGGTGGTCTCCTGGCCGCTAGGGGGAGCGGCGGGGTCCGGACAGAATTGAGGGCCGGTCGCAGAGGCTTGCGACCGGCCCTCTCCCTTGCACCAAGAGTGTCCTGCAATCACATTCCGCGGTAGCTGCCACAGCAAACAACTAACGCTCTTGAAATATATAACGGTTAGGTAACGCGGCGCCAGAGGCAGTCGCATGGAAAGTCTGGGAATCAGCTTCGAGCCCCTTCGGGGCCGTCATCGCTCGTGCACCTCGACCACGCGGAGCCTTCCCACGGCTTCGCTACTATTCGGCTGACCGTCGACGGGAGGTCCCATGCCCGGCATCCGGATACTGCGAGCCCGCACGTCCGACGAGACCCACAGGGTCACCACCTTCGAGCTGTTCTTCGACCTCGTCTTCGTGTTCGCCTTCACCCAGGTGACCCAGTACATGGCGCACGAGCACTCGGCCGAGGGCGTCCTGCAGGCGCTCATCATTCTCGGCATCCTGTGGTGGTCGTGGACCTCCTACAGCTGGCTCGCCAATCAGACGTTCGTCGACGAGGGGATCGTGCGGGGCGGCATGGCGGTCGCCATGGTCGCCATGTTCATCGTCGCGCTGGTGATCCCCGAGGCGTACTCCGACCTCGAGGGCGGGCTCGACGGGCCGCTGGTCCTCGCGATCGCCTACGGCGTGGTGCGGGCAGCGCACCTGGCGCTCTACCTGCTGGCAGCGGGCGACGATGCAGGCCTGCGCCGGCAGATCCTCATCACCACCGTGCCGATGGTGATCGGCGTCTCCCTGATCGTCGCCGGGGCGCTGCTCGGCGACGGCCTGCAGACCGTGCTGTGGGGCGCGGCCCTCGTCCTCGACCTCGGCATCACCTACGCGACGTCGCGCTCCGGGAACTGGCGGATCCACTCCGCCGGGCACTGGTCGGAGCGGTACGGCCTGGTCGTGATCCTCGCGCTCGGCGAATCGATAGTCGCGATCGGCGTCGGCGCGGCCGACCTGCCGATCTCGGTCCCCGTGCTGCTCGGCGCGGTCCTCGCCATCGGGCTGTCGGTGCTGCTCTGGTGGCTGTACTTCGACGTGATCTCGATCGCGGCCGAGCACGAGTTCGCCGCCCGCCGGGGCGCGGCGCGAGCCACCCTCGCCGTCGAGGCGTACACGTATCTGCACCTTCTGCTCATCGCCGGGATCGTGCTGAGTGCCCTGGGGGTGGAGGAGGTGATCGCGCATGTCGAAGCCGGCGACCCGCTCGGCCTGTTCGGAGCCGGCGCGCTCTTCGGCGGCACGTCGCTGTACCTCGCGGCGCACGCCTTCTTCTGGCGACGCGTGGGCCGGGCGTGGAAGTGGTGGCGGCTGGGCGCGGCGACTGTCCTGCTCGCGCTGGTGCCCGTCGGGTCGGAGCTGCCCGCTCTCGCCGCGCTCGCGCTCGTCGTGGCGGTCACCGCCGTGCCGGTGGTCGTCGAGACGATCCGCTACCGGGAGCATCGCGCCGAGGTGCGGGAGCACGTCCACCCCGGCGCGAGCGGCTAGCCGCCCGCCCCGGAAGGGCTCGAGCCGCGAAGACGCTCGTCCTAGAAGACGTCGGGGCTGGGTCCGCGCACCGAGGACCGGAGCACGACGTCCGCATGCCTGTCGAACCGATAGCCGGTGCCGCGGACGGTACGCACGATGTCCTGATAGGCGCCCAGCTTGGCGCGCAGACGCCGGACGTGCACGTCGATGGTCCGCTCGTTCGGTGCGTCCTCGTCCGCCGCCGCCCACAGCGCGGAGATCAGCTCCGCGCGGGCGATGGTGCGGCCCTCGCGCAGCACCAGGTACTGCAGCAGCTCGAACTCCTTGTAGGTGAGGGGGGCTGCCTCCTCGCCGAGGTAGACGCGCTTGCGGGTCAGGTCGATGACCACAGCGTCGACGACGTCCGGGTCCGGCTCCTCGGTCCGGCCACCGAGAGCGGACGGATCCTGCAGGGCGAGGCGGACGACGTCGACATCGCGGCCGCCGGCGCCCTCGGGGGCGAGGGCGACGGCCGCGTACGTCTCGGCGGACGGAGCCAGCTCGGCGATCTGCCGGCGCAGCGAGTCGACGAGCGTGCGCAGGTCGATCCCTGCGGCGGCGGCCTTCGCCTCGTCGATGCCGACATAGAGGGCGAAGCCGCGGGCCTCCGTGCCCTGCGGCACGGCGCGGAGGCGCGGGCGGGGCGCGGAGTCGGCCGTCGGCCGGGCGGCGTCAGCGGCTTCGGCGGGGCGGAGTGCGGGAGTGGAGACGACGGGAGCAAGCGACATGGTCGGAGAGCCTTCGGAAGTAGAGGCGGCGGGATGCGCCGGGATGTCGGACTGTCGAGCCGTCACCGGAGGACGGCGGGAAGCTCCGGAAGCGGAGCGGGAATGCGAGCTGGAGGACGGAGGAAGAGGCTTCGTCAGCTGCACATTCGACAGCACATCGCGCGGCCGGCCATCATGCCGGCGTTCCCCAGGGCCTCGAAGGAGGTCGGAGTGCGCGAGTTGTCAGACATACGAGCGATCCTGAGGCACGGGCGCGCGCCCTGTCAAGCCGCGGTCCGCGGTTGCGGCGTGGCGGTCAGCCGACCGTGCCGTACAGCCGGTCGCCCGCGTCGCCGAGGCCGGGCACGATGTAGCCGACCTCGTTGAGCCGCTCGTCCAGAGCGCCGAGCACGATGGTCACCTCACGGCCCGCGGTGGCCTCCTCGACCGCCTTCAGGCCCTCCGGCGACGCGATCAGGCACACGGCGGTCACGTCGACGGCGCCGCGCTGGAACAGGAAGTCGATGGCGGCCAGCAGGCTGCCGCCGGTCGCGAGCATCGGGTCGAGGACGAAGCACTGCCGATTGGCGAGGTCGTCGGGCAGGCGCTCGGCGTAGACGCTCGGCTCCAGTGTCTCCTCGTTGCGCACCATGCCGAGGAACCCGACCTCGGCGCTCGGCAGGAGCTTCACCATCCCCTCGAGCATGCCGAGCCCTGCCCGGAGGATGGGGACGACGAGCGGCTTGGGGTCGCTGATCGCGAGGCCGGTGGTCCGGGAGACGGGCGTCTCGATCTCGATGCTGTCCACGCGGACGCCGCGGGTCGCCTCGTAGGCCAGCAGCGTCACCAGCTCCTCGGTGAGGGCCCGGAAGGTCGGGGACGGCGTCCGCCTGTCACGGAGCACCGTGAGCTTGTGCGTGACGAGGGGGTGGTCGGCGACGTGCACTCGCATAGGGTCAATCTAGCCGTCGGCGCCGGGCCGCCGGGCGGGAGGTCGACGGTGCAGGACGCCTGGATGGCGGAGGCGATCGCCGAAGCGCAGGCCGCGCTCACGACGGGCGACGTGCCGGTCGGCGCGGTCGTCGTCGACGAGAGCGGAGCGATCATCGCTCGCGCACGGAACCGGCGCGAGGCCGACGGCGATCCCCTCGCCCACGCCGAGGTACTCGCGCTGCGCGCCGCGGCGTCGGTGCGCGGGCGCTGGAACCTCGACGGCTGCACCCTGGTCGTGACGCTCGAGCCGTGCGTGATGTGCGCGGGCGCCATCCTCGCCGCGCGGGTCGGCGGGCTCGTCTACGGCACCTGGGACGAGAAGGCGGGAGCCGTCGGCAGCGTCTACGACGTGGTGCGCGACAGACGCCTGCCGCACCGCATCGACGTGGTCACCGGAGTCCTGGCCGACGAGTCGGCCCGCCTCCTCACCGGGTTCTTCCGCTCCCGGCGCTGAGCGGCTCGTCCTCGCTGCGGGCCGAGTCCTGGGGCGCGGCGAGGGACGCCTCCACTCGGTCGAGCCAGCGCTCCACCATGCGCTCGCCCGCCCGCGCCTGGGCTTCCGCGTAGCGCTGGCCGTCGGCCCGCAGCTGCCGCGGGTCGATGCCGAGGCCGAGGAGCTCGCCCACCCCGGACGCGATCCACTGCTCGAGCATCGGGCCGTCCACCTCGGGGTGGAACTGGACCGCGAGGGCGCTGCCCAACTCGAACCCCTGGTTCGCGTAGGTCTGGCCTGTGGCGAGCCGGCGAGCACCGGCCGGCAGGTCGAAGGTGTCGCCGTGCCACTGCAGGACTCTCACGCCGGCGAAGTCGTCGATCGGCGACCCGGGCTCCACGTCGACCGGAACGAAGCCGAGCTCGGTGATCCCGCCGGGGCGCACGTCCGCCCCGGCCGCCGCCGCGAGCAGCTGGGCGCCCAGGCACACGCCGAGAGTCGGCCTGTCCGCGTCGAGGCGCCGCCGGAGCGCCGCCACCTCGTCGGCCAGGTAGGGGAACAGCTCCGACTGGTAGACCCCGACGGCCCCGCCGAGCACGATGACCGCATCCGCTGAGGCGACCACATCGTCGACGATGGGCTCGACGGCCACGTCCAGGATCCGGACGCCCCAGCCCCGGCGCTCCAGCACGGCCGCGAAGCGCCCCAGGTGCTCGCCCGGTCCGTGCCGGAGGACCAGCACGGTGCGAGGCGTGCTCAATCGAGCGCCCGGATGACGATCGTCTCGGTGGGGGTGCGCGAGTCGGCGGCGATGTCCGGCTCCACGAACACCGCGGCGACCGTGGGATCCGCGGTCTTCACCGCGTGCTCGATGTCGGCGATCGCGAGCACCACGTCGGCGAGGCGGAGGGTGGGCGACAGCCCCACCCGGGCGACGATCACGGTGCTGCCGTCGCGGGACAGTGCGTGCAGGGCCGAGACCCCTTTGACCTGTGGCACAGCGAGGACTGCTTCCTCGATCGCGGTGAGCTCTCCGAACGCCCCTGGCATGGCTTCCTCCCGCCTCTCCGGCTGGGAGCAATCCTAGGATGGTCGGGTGAGCGGAGCCCCGGCAATCGAGCTGCCGTCGATCGCCGTACTCGGCGCCGGATCGATGGGAGGTGCGATCCTCCAGGGGCTGCTCGCCCCGGAGGTCGTCGTGCAGGGCGGCATCCGGGTCACCACGCGGCGCCTGAGCGACCGTCCGCTGCCCGCGGAGGTGACCGCCCACGCGCTCGACACCGACGCAGACGCGAATCGCAAGGCTGTCGCCGGGGCGGCGATCGTACTCCTCGGGGTGAAGCCCGCGGGCGTCGGCGACCTCCTCGACGAGATCGCCGACGACCTGGACAAGGACGCGCTCGTGGTCAGCGTCGCGGCGGGGGTGACGACAGCTGCGATGGAGCGCCGCCTGCCGGGCGGCCAGGCGGTCGTCCGGGCGATGCCGAATACACCGGCCACGGTGCGGCTCGGGGTGACGGGGCTGGCGGCGGGCAGCCGCGCCCGCGACGAGCACCTCGAGCTCGCGCGCACCCTCTTCGAGCAGGTGGGCGACGTCCTCGTGGTGCCCGAGGAGCGCATCGACGCGCTCAGCACCATCTCGGGGTCGGGCCCGGCCTACGTCTTCTACCTCGTCGAGCAGTTGGAGGCGGCTGCCCTCGCGCGCGGATTCAGCCTGGACGAGGCGGCCCTGCTCGCACAGGCCACCTTCCGTGGCGCCGTCGAGCTCCTGCGCACCAGCGGGCTCGCCCCCGAGGAGCTGCGCCGCCGGGTGACCAGCCCCAACGGCACGACGGAGCGGGCCATAGCCGTGTTCGACGAGCAGAACCTGCCCGGGGTGTTCGACGCCGCGACGGCCGCAGCGCTCGCCCGGGCCGAGGAGCTCGGCCGCGACTTCGCCTAGCCTCCGCTGTCGCGACCTCTCCTAGCCTCCGCTGTCGCGACCTCTCCGGCGGAGCGTTGCGAAACGGTTGCAGCGTCCCTTCCTGTCTCCCTCCCGGGGTGCCCTGCTGAGAGCATCGGTGGTGTCGAAGGGAGCGCACCATGCGCGGCACGGTCTGGGGTACGACGGTGGTCACCGGGATGGCGGTTCTGCTGCTGACCGGGTGCGGGATGGGCGCGGGGCAGCAGGCCGCGCCGACCCCCGAGCCGACCACTCCGGCGTCGCAGAGCGCCACGCCGAGCCCGACGCCCACGGAGACCGCCGACCCGCTCGCCTCGGTGGACGCCATCGTCGTCCTGCCGACCGCCATCGAGCTGCGCGCCGGCGACGAGGTCGTGGAGAGCCTCGGGTACCTGTCGCCGACCGCCGACGCCGTCGCGATCCTCACCGAGGTGATCGGCGCCGGTCCGGTCGAGGAGCCGTTCGAGGGCGACTTCCACTTCCCCTCCGGGGTCCTGCACACCTGGGACGGCCTGGTGCTCACCGAGCGGCACTACGACGAGGCCGACCGGGCGGCGCAGGGCTACGACTGGGAGGTCTGGCCCAACTTCTCCGTCTTCCTCGAAGGCCCGACCGCGGGCGGCCTCCCGCTGACCACCGGCGACGGCCTCGCCGCCGGCGACCCCGCAGGCGACGTAGGGGCCGGGATCGCGCTCGGGGAGGGCGAGTACGTCTGCGAGGGCACGCCCGTCGAGTCCGCCGAGGTGACCCCCGACTCCGGCCCGCACACCGTCACGGTGGCGGCACAGCTCGCGGAGGACGGCGCGACGATCGGCCGCCTGGTCGCCCCCGCCGTCGTCAGCGACGCCTGCGTCTGAGCTCGCCCGGGAGCTCGGGGGCTGCTCCGGCTAGGCGAGGCCGGCGAACCTCTCGATGTCGGCAGTCGCGCCGGACACGATGATCAGATCGTGATTCGAGACCACCGTCTCGGCCGTCGCGTAGGTGAACGGCTTGCCGGGCGACTTCACGCCCACCACCGTCACGTGGTGCTTGCGGCGCACCGCCGATTCGCCGAGCGGCATGCCGCGGATCGGCTTCGGCGGGTACATCTTGACGATCGCGAAGTCGTCGTCGAACTGGATGTAGTCGAGCATCCGCCCGGTGACGAGGTGCGCGACCCGCTCGCCGGCCTCCGCCTCCGGGTAGATGACGTGGTTCGCGCCGATCCGCTCCAGGATCTTGCCGTGCGACTGGCTGATCGCCTTCGCCCAGATCTGCGGGATTCCGAGGTCCACCAGGTTCGCGGTGATGAGCACGCTCGCCTCGATCGACGAGCCGACGGCGACGACGGCGATGGAGAACTCCTGGGCGCCGAGCTGCTTGAGCGCCTCGATGCTCCGCGCGTCCGCCTGCACGGCGTGCGTGACCCGCTCCGACCACTTCTGCACAAGTGCCGGATTGGGGTCGACGGCGAGCACCTCGCGGTCGAGGCGGTCGAGCTGACCCGCCGTCGCGGCACCGAACCGGCCGAGGCCGATCACGAGCACCGGTGCGTTGTGCGGGATGCGGTCGATCACGCGTAATCCTTCCGAGAGGGACGGATCAGCACTGTAGTCCCGTTTCAGCGGGTGATCGTGTCGTACGCGGCCAGCGCCTCCGCGCGGCTCCGCTTCAGGTCGACCATCGGCGGAGGGTAGCCGGCCACCCCGGCGGGCTCGTGGATGGCGGCGGACGGCACGTCCACGAGCTCCTCCACCCAGGTGCGCAGGTAGTCCCCGCGCGGGTCGAACTTCTTCGACTGCAGCACCGGGTTGAAGACGCGGAAGTAGGGGGCGGCGT
Organism: Naasia sp.; assembly: GCA_036563405.1. Lineage (GTDB taxonomy): Bacteria > Actinomycetota > Actinomycetes > Actinomycetales > Microbacteriaceae > Naasia. The sequence goes on from DATCMN010000532.1 coordinate 10,900, forward strand.
CGACGCCGCTGCCGGCCACCCACTGCCAGTTCGCGGCGTTGTTCGCGGGGTCCGCGTCGACGAGGGTGTCCCAGAACCACGCCTCGCCGAGCCGCCAGTCGAGCAGCAGGTTCTTGATGAGGAAGCTCGCGGTCACCATCCGTGCGCGGTTGTGCATCCAGCCGATCCGCCACAGCTGGCGCATCCCGGCATCGACGAACGGGAAGCCGGTCCGCCCCCGCTGCCAGGCCTCGAGCTCGCCGTCGGCCGGCTCCCGCCACGGGAAGGCGTCGAACTCCGAGCGGAGGTTGCGGCCGGCGAGGTCGGGGGCGTTGTAGAGCAGCGTGTAGTTGAACTCCCGCCAGCCGAGCTCGGCGCCGAACTTCGCGGCCGCACCGCTCCGGCCGGCGGAGATCGCGTGCCACACCTGGTGGGGGCTCACCTCGCCGAAGCGGAGGTGCGGTGAGAGGTGCGAGGTGGCGTCCGGTCCCGGCTCGTCGCGCCCGCGCTGGTAGTCGTCGACCACGCGGCCGAACGCGGCCAGCCGCTCCGCGGCCCCTGCCTCGCCGGGCGTCCACGTCTCCGCGAGTCCCGCGTCCCACGGGATGTCGGGGAGGAGAGCCCAGGAGCCGAGCTCGCCGCCGCTGGGGACGGCCCCGAGCCGGGGGAGCGCCGCGAGGTCCGGCTCGCCGAGCGGCTCGCGCGGCCCCGTCGTGGCGAGGCACGCCCGCCAGAACGCGGAGAAGACGGCGTACGGCGTGCCGTCGGCCTTGAGCACCGTCCACGGCTCGAAGAGCAGGGAGCCGTCGAAGCTCGCCGCCTCCCGTCCGGCGGCCCGGGTCTCCTCCTTGACCGCAGTGTCCTGAGTCCGCTCCCCGGCGCCGTAGCGGCGATTCCAGAAGACGGCTCCCGCGTCGATCTCCTCGGCGACCTCGCGGACGATGCGCTGGGCTGGTCCACGGCGCAGGAGCAGGTGTACGCCGCGCTCGCGCAGGGCGTCGCCGAGCGCGGTGAGGCTGTGGTGCAGCCACCAGCGGCTGGCGGCACCGGGCGGCCGGGCGACCTCCGGGTCCTCGTCGAGGACGTAGAGGGCGAGGACGGGGCCGCCCCGGCGCGCGGCGGCGAAGAGGGCCGGGTTGTCGGCGATGCGCAGGTCGTTGCGCAGCCACACCAGCGAGGGACGCTCGGTCACCCGCGCCAGCCTAGGTCGGGGATCCTCCCAGGCTGCTGTAAGCCGACGACCGTCAGCGGAGACGCCCGGCCGGAGAGTGTCACCCGACGATCGGGCGCTCCTCGGCGCGCGTGAACATCTGGCTGGTCTGGCTCGCCGCGAGAGCCGCCGCCAGGGTGACGGTCCCGATGCGGCCCATGAACATCGTGGCCGCGAGCACGTACTTGCCCGGGTCCTCCAGCGTGCCCGTGAAGCCGGTGCTCAGGCCGGAGGTGCCGAACGCCGAGATGACGTCGAAGAGCACGAAGCCGAGGGTCGCATCGCGCTCGAGCTGCAGCAGGATGATCGTCGACAGCGCCACGGTGGTCGCGCCCCACAGCACGATGCTGACGGCGAGGCGGAGGACGTCGGTCGGGATGCGTCGCTCGAACGCCTCCATGGCCTGCTTGCCGCGCGCCTCGGCGAATGCCGCGAGGAACAGTACGGCGAGCGTGGTCACCTTGATGCCGCCGGCCGTCGAGGCCGATCCGCCGCCGATGAACATGAGCATGTCGGTGACGAGGAGGCTCGACTCGTTGAGGTCGGCCATGTCGATCGTCGAGAAGCCGCCCGACCGCGTCATCACCGACAGGAAGAGGGACTGGAAGGTGAGCGGCCCGGCGCCGTCGCCGCCGAAGGACTCGGCGTTCTCCCATTCGAGGACCATGTAGGCGAGCATGCCGCCGATGGTCAGCAGGACTGTCGCCACCAGGGTGAGTTTCACGTGCACCGACCAGCGCCGCGGCCTGCGGAGGTTGCGGGAGAGCGCGTAGATGACGGGGAAGCCGACGCTCCCGAGGAAGACGCCCACCATCAGCCAGCTGAGGAACCAGAGGTCGCCCGCGAAGGCGGCGAAGCCCGCGTCGGCGAACACGAACCCGGTGTTGGTGAAGGCCATCGACGAGAACGTGATCGCCTCGCCGATGGCGGGGACCGGCTCCAAGCCCGCGCCGAGCATGCTCGGGTAGATGAGGACCGCGATGGCCGCCTCGATCACGAGGGTGCTGAGTGCCACCGTGGCGAGCAGACCGCCGACCTCGCCGAGACCGGAGCTTGCCGACCCACCCCGGCGCATCGCCATCGGGTTGACGTCGCCTGCGACGAGGAGCCGCTGACGGAGACCGAGCCGGCGCGACACGATGAGCCCCATCACGGACGCCATGGTGAGGACGCCGACCGCGCCGATCTGGGTCGCCAGGATGATGATGATCTGGCCGGCCGGCGACCAGTGCGTGGCCATGTCCACAGTGGCGAGGCCGGTCACGCAGATCGCGGAGGTCGCGGTGAAGAGCGCGTCCGCGAAGCCGGTCCGCTTGCCGTCCGCCGTCGCCATCGGAAGGGACAGCAGGAAGGTCGTCAGCGCGATGAGGAAGACGAAGATCGCTATCGCGAATCTCGCGGGCGACACCGACACGAAATGCCGGAAGCCGTCACTCAGCCGTTCGGGGAGCGGGTCCCGCTTGGCCGCACGTACCGGGCTCATGCCGCCTCCAGGATGTCTGCCGATGCAAGGCAGAAGGATATTGGGCCGGGCGCGGCCGCACCCCTAACCTTGCAGGATGGCGGACATCTTCGACGTCGTGGCCGATCCGACCCGACGCGATCTGCTGCGGATGCTGCTCGAGCGGAGCCTCGACGGCGCGGACGCGCCGCACGGCGGCGAGTCGAGCGTGGGCGAGCTCGTCACGCGACTCGGGCTCAGCCAGCCGACGGTCTCCAAGCACCTGAAGGTGCTGCGCGACAGCGGCCTGGTCACGGTTCGCGACCAGGGCCAGCACCGCTTCTACAAGCTGGACCTGGAGCCCCTGCTCGGCCTCGCCGCCTGGCTCGACCCCTTCCTCGCGTCGGTGCGGCCCGAAGCTCCCGCCGAGCCCGCCCCCGGGCCGCAGGCGCTGTCGGGTGCGGGCGGGCGCCGGCCGCTGGGGGCCCGTCCGCGGACCGTCGCCAGCCGCCTGGGCGCGGTCGCAGCTGCTGGCGTGCACGGGGTGCGCTCCGCGACAGCGCGGGGACGGCGCTGACAACCCCTTGTCCCCGGTTCCGCGCCCTTCCTAGTCTGAGCGGCAACGGAAGGGGTGCTGCATGGACGGCGTCGACACTCTCGGGACGCGCGAGCCGCGCCTACTGTCGGTGGCCGAAGCGGCGGACCTGCTCGGGCTCCCGCGGCTGACCATCCACCGGCTCGTGCATGCCGGCGACCTGCCGTCGATCCGCTTCGGGCCCGTCTACCGGATCCCCGAAGCGGCCCTCGCCGAGGTCCGGGAGCACCTTCCCCGGTCCGCCTGACGCGGGACTGCCGCCCCAGCCGCCGTCGGATAGACTGCGGTGTTCCATTTTCCCCGGATCTACCCGACCGGGTGTTCGAAGATCGATCCTGTCGAAGGGGGTCCAATGGGTTCCGTCATCAAGAAGCGCCGCAAGCGGATGGCCAAGAAGAAGCACCGCAAGCTGCTGCGCAAGACACGCCACCAGCGCCGCAACAAGAAGTAGCGGCGAACGGCTGAAAGCGCCGGGTTCCTCCAGGGGCCCGGCGCTTCGTCGTTCCCACGTCCCCGGTCCGGTCCACCTGCCCATCGGCCTAGGCTGGCCCGATGCCGGAGCTCACGCTGCTCACCCGCCCGGGCTGTCACCTCTGCGACGACGCGCGGGACGTGGTCGCGGGCGTGCTGGCAGGCCTGCCAGCCGGCGCTGTCGCGCTCACGGAGCGGAGCATCGTCGACGACCCCGATCTCCTCGCCCGCTACGCCGAGGACATCCCGGTGGTGCTGGTCGACGGCGAGGTGCACGCCTTCTGGCGCGTCGACCCGGACCGCCTCCGCGCCGCCCTCACCTGACGCGCCCTACGGCAGGAGGCGGTTGGGTCCGCGGAAGAGGTAGGTGACCTCGCGGATGCTCGGCAGGCCGAGCAGCAGCATCAGCACCCGGCCGAGCCCCATGCCGAAGCCGCCGTGCGGCGGCACGCCGTAGCGGAAGAAGTCGAGGTAGAACGACAGCTCCTCCGGGTCGAGCCCCTTGTCGCGCGCCTGCTCCTCGAGCACCTCGATGCGGTGCTCGCGCTGGGCGCCCGTGGAGATCTCCACCCCGTTGAAGATCAGGTCGTAGCTGTTCGTCAGGCCCGCATCGCCCGTGTGGCGCATGTGGTAGAACGGCCGGATGCTGGAGGCGTAGTCGGTGAGGAACACGAACTGCGAGCCGAACTCCTCCGCGGCGTAGGCCGCTATCCGGCGCTCGCCCTCCGGGTCCATGTCCTCGTCCTGGCGAGGCACCGTGTAGCCGCGCTCGGCGACGATCCCCTTCGCCTCGGCGAGCGGGATGCGCGGGAACGGCGTCGTCGGGACGACGACCTCGACGCCGAACGCCGCGCGGATCTCGTCGCCGTGCTTGTCGCGGACAGCGGTCAGCCCCGCGACGAGGAGCTCCTCGTGCATCCGCATGACGTCCTCGTGACTGTCCACCCAGCTGATCTCGGCGTCGACGCTCGTGAACTCGGTCGCGTGCCGGGAGGTGAAGGACGGGTCGGCGCGGAAGGCGGGGCCCACCTCGAACACCTTCCCGAAGCCGGCGGGCTGCGCCATCTGCTTGAAGAACTGCGGGCTCTGCGCGAGGTAGGCGGCGCCGTCGAAGTAGTCGACCTGGAACAGCTCCGCGCGCGACTCGCTGGCGCTCGCCATGAGCTTCGGCGTGTGGATCTCGATGAAGTCGCGCTCCACCCACCAGGTTCGGAAGGCGTGCTCGAGGGTGGTCTGCACCCGGAAGACGAGGTTCTGCTCCGGGCGGCGCAGGTCGAGGAAGCGCCAGTCGAGGCGCTTGTCGATGCTCGAGTCGTCGGCGATCGGGTTCTCGGGGAGGGCGCGGCCGACGACCTCCAACTCCGCGACCTTCACCTCGATGCCGCCGAGCTTGACCCGCTCGTCGTGCTTCAGGTCGCCCGCGACGCGGACGAAGCTGCCGAGCGTCAGGTCGGAGATGGCGCGCGAGATGTCGTCGTCGCCCTCCGGCCGGGGCCGCACCAGCTGCACGGCGCCGGACTCGTCGCGCAGCACGACGAACTGCACCTTCTTCTGGTCGCGGACAGTGTCGACCCAGCCGGCGACGGCGACGGGGCCGTCCTGGAGCGCGGCGAGGTCCTTGACGAGGGTGCGGGTCACGGCGGACAAGCCTACCCGCGGCGTTCCGGGGCGGGCGCGGCCGCCTGAGCTGGACCTCCCCGAGGTCCGGCGCCCAGGCAGCGTCCGTACACTTGTCGCCGTGGTCGCCAGCGCTCTCCATCTCGTGCGTCACGGCGAGGTGGACAACCCGGCCCGCATCCTCTACGGCCGCCTGCCCGGCTACGGGCTCTCCGCACTCGGCCGGCGGATGGCGGAGAGTGCTGCCGCCGCGCTCGCCGACAGGCCGATCGCGCGCATCATCGCGTCGCCGCTGCAGCGCACGCAGGAGTCGGCGGCGCCGTTCGCGGCGACCTTCGGCCTGCCCGTCGAGACCGATGAGCGCGTCATCGAGCCGTACAACAGGTTCGAGGGCACGCGCGTCTCATTCGGCCCCAGCCTGCTGTCGAACCCGGAGGCCTGGCCGTGGGTGAGCAACCCGTTCCGGCCGAGCTGGGGCGAGCCGTACGTGCAGATAGCGGCCCGCATGCTCTCCGCCATCGCGGACGCGCACGCCTCCGTCGACGACGGCGAGGTGGTGATCGTCTCCCACCAGCTGCCGATCTGGATGGTGCACCGCAGCCTGATCGGCGAGCGGCTCTACCACGACCCGCGGCGCCGGCGCTGCGATCTGTCGAGCATCACGACCCTGACCAAGCGCGGTGAGCGGTTCGTCGAGACCGGCTACGCCAACCCGGCGGGGCCCCTGTCCGCGGCCGCCGTCGATGAGGGGGCCGTGTGAGGACCCGCTCCGCGCGCCGCGGCGTCGCCATCCTCCTCGCCGCCACCGCCCTCCTGTCGGGGTGCGCCTCCGACCCGCTCGCCGAGCAGTACCGCTCCGGCAGCGGGAAGGGCTACATCGCGGGCGACGGCACCGTCGAGACCTTCCCGGCGGACGAAAGGAAGACGCCCGACGAGTTCGGCGGGGAGACCGTCGACGGCGATGAGCTCAGTTCCACCGACCTCGTAGGGAGCGTGACGGTCCTCAACTTCTGGTACGCGTCCTGCCCGCCGTGCCGGGTGGAGGCGCCGGACCTGGAGGCGCTCAACCAGGAGCTGGGCGCCGACGGCGTCCGCTTCGTGGGCGTGAACGTGCGCGACGAGGCGGGCACTGCCGCGTCCTTCGAGGAGGACACCGGCGTCACCTACCCGTCGATCCTCGACTTCCGGACCGCGGACGTGCAGCTCGCCTTCAGCACGTCGATCCCGCCGAACGCCGTGCCCACCACTCTGGTCCTCGACCAGCAGGGCCGCATCGCCGCACGCATCCTCGGGCAGGTGACCGAGCCCGGGATCCTCCGCAGCATCGTCCGCGACACCCTCGCCGAGGGAGACCCGGCCCCGTGAGCGGCGTCGGCGAACTCGTCGCCGGTCCGCTCGCGCTCGCCGTGCCCGTCGCGCTCCTCGCGGGCTTCGTCTCCTTCGCGTCGCCCTGCGTGCTGCCGCTCGTCCCCGGCTACCTCGCGTACCTGGGCGGCTTCACCGACGGCCGGTCGACCGCCGCCGACGGCGACAGCCGCGGCCGGCGCCGGCTGGTCACCGGGGTCGCCCTCTTCGTGCTCGGCTTCGCTGTCGTGTTCGTGGTCACCGGCTTCGTCTTCGGCACTGCCGGCTTCTGGCTCAACCAGTGGCGGGATCTCCTCACGCGCATCGCGGGCCTGCTGGTGATCTCCCTGGGCCTGGTCTTCGTCGGGCAGCTGAGCTTCCTTCAGCGTACGATCCGCCCGTCCTGGCAGCCCGCCGCCGGCATGGCGGGTGCGCCGCTCCTCGGCGCTGTCTTCGCGGTCGGCTGGACGCCGTGCATCGGTCCTACGCTCGCGGCGATCTACGGCCTCAGCCTCGACGGCGGCTCGCCCTGGCACGGCGCGCTGCTGGGGCTCGCCTACGCGCTCGGCCTCGGCCTGCCGTTCGTGCTCGTCGCTCTCGGGTTCGGCTGGGCAGCGCGCAGCGTGGCCTTCCTCCGCCGGCACATCCGCGCCGTGAACATCGCGGGCGGGGTGCTGCTCATCCTCATCGGGCTGCTGATGGTGTCGGGCCTCTGGAACGAGTGGATGCTGCGCCTGGGCTCGGTGATCGGCGGCTATGTCACGGTCCTCTGAGCTCGCCCGGCCCGCCGACCACTACGACTCCGACGGGGAGGCGCCGGTCGGCCCGCGCCTCGGCCCGATCGGCTGGCTGCGCTTCGCCTGGCGCCAGCTGACCAGCATGCGGACGGCACTGCTGCTGCTCCTGCTGCTCGCCATCGCAGCCGTCCCCGGCTCCCTCGTGCCGCAGCGCAGCTCCGACCCGAACGGCGTCAGCCAGTACCGGATCGACCACCCGGATCTGTTCCCGGTGATCGACGCGCTCCAGGGCTTCGACGTCTACACCTCCGTCTGGTTCTCCTCGATCTACCTTCTCCTGTTCGTCTCGCTGATCGGCTGCGTGCTGCCGCGCACGGCGCACCACTGGCGGGCACTCCGCGCCCGTCCGCCGCGCACGCCGGCGCGGCTGCAGCGGATGGAGCACCACACCGTCGCCGACGCGGACGGCTCGGCGGAGGAGGTGCTCGAGCGTGCGGAGGGCGTGCTGCGGCGGGCGCGCTATCGGACGGAGCGCTACGGCGGCTCGATCTCCGCCGAACGGGGCTACCTCCGCGAGACCGGCAACCTCGTCTTCCACGCGTCCCTCGTCGGCATCCTGTTCGCCGTCGCTGTCGGCGGCAGCATCGGCTACAGCGGCCAGAAGATCGTGGTGGAGGGCGAGCCCTTCGTGAACTATGTGGCCGGCTACGACTCGTTCACGCGCGGGCGCCTCGTCACCGACGGCTCCCTCGACCCGTACCGGATCACCCTCGACGAGCTCGACGTCGTGTACGAGCGGGACAACCCGAACGCCGTCGGCCAGGCGATCGACTACACCGCGTCGGTGTCCGTGCGGCAGCCGGGCGAGGACGAGTCGCAGCCCGCGCGCATCAAGGTCAACGAGCCGCTGCGGATCGACGGCACGGACGTCTACCTTCTCGGCAACGGGTACGCGCCGCGCCTCACGGTGCGCTCCCCGGACGGCGACGTCGTCTTCTCCGGTGCCGTGCCGTTCCTGCCGCAGGACGCGTTCCTGTTCTCGACAGGCATCGTGAAGGTGCCGGACGGACTCGAGGAGCAGCTGGGCATGATCGGCCTGCTCTACCCGACGCCCGTCACCCTCCCGTCCGGCGCCCTCGCGAGCGGCTTCCCGGACCTCGACGACCCGCTGCTCTCGTTCAACGTGTACGAGGGGGATCTGGGGCTCGACGACGGCGTGCCCACCTCCGTCTACACGCTGGACACCGAGGACCTCACCCAGATCGCGGGCCGCGGCACCGACGTCGACTCGGTCGACCTGCGGCTCGGGGAGACCATCGATCTGCCGGATGGTCTCGGCACCATCACCCTCGACGGGATCAGCCGCTACGCGTCGCTCGAGATCCACTCCGATCCCGCCCGCGGCTGGGTGCTGGTGTTCGCGATCCTCGTGCTCGCCGGACTGCTGACGTCGCTGTTCGTGCCACGCCGGCGAATGTGGGTGAAGGCGACAGAGGAGGACGGCCGCGTGCGGGTGGAGCTCGCCGGTCTCGCCCGCGGCGACGACCCGGGGCTCGGCACCGCGGTGCAGGAGCTGGCGGAGACCGTCACCGGCGGCCGCTCAGCGACGACGACGTAGGCTGTCGGCGTGACCGAGACGCTCGACGGGATCTCCGTCGTCCTGCTGTACGCGGCGATGGGTCTCTACGCCGTGGCTTTCATCGCCTTCACGCTCGACCTGGCCCGTCGCGGCGCCGCGCGGACCGCCGTGGAGAGCGGCGCCGAGCGCATCGCCGCCGCCCGTGCCGCCGGTGCAGCGGGTGCAGCGGGTGCAGCGTCGCGTCCCGGCATCCTCGCGACCCTTGAGCGGCCCGCGCCGTTCGGGCCGGAGCGGAACCGGGAGAGCCCGAGCCTCCGCGTCGCCGTCGTCCTGACCGTCGTCGGCTGGCTGCTGCACCTCGGCGCCACAGTCCTCCGCGGCGTCGCGGGCGCCCGCGTGCCGTGGGCGAACATGTACGAGTTCGCGATGACCGGCACCCTGCTGATCACCGCGGTGTTCCTCGGCCTGCTCCTGCGCCGTGACCTCCGCTTCCTCGGCGCCGGCATCACCGGCCTGGTCGTGCTGATGCTCGGGGTGGCAACCGTCGGCTTCCGCGTCGACGTCGTGCCGCTGCCGCCGGCGCTGCAGTCCTACTGGCTCGTCCTGCACGTCCTCGTCGCGATCCTCGGCACCGCGTTCTTCACCATCGGCTTCGCGCTGTCCGTGGTCCAGCTGCTGCAGGCCCGCCGCGACGCCGACCCGACCTCCCGCCTGCGGCTGCCTGCCGCGGTGCCGGACGCCGGCGCCCTCGAGAACGCGGCGTACCGCGTGGTCATCGTCGGCTTCATCTTCTGGACGTTCACCCTCATCGCCGGCGCCATCTGGGCCGAGCACGCGTGGGGCCGCTACTGGGGCTGGGACACCAAGGAGGTGTGGACCTTCATCATCTGGGTGGTCTTCGCCGGCTACATCCACGCCCGCGCCACCCGCGGCTGGCGGGGTTCGCGGTCAGCATGGCTCGCGATCGTCGGCTACTCGGCGGTGCTGTTCAACTTCGGCATAGTCAACGTGTTCTTCAAGGGACTGCACGCCTACTCCGGACTCTGAGCCGCGAGCACGGCGGCGCAGCGGGTGATCCGCTCCGCCCACGCCTCTCTGCGGTCCGCCGGCGCGGCGTGCCGCGCGAGCAGTTCCGGGTCCGGCTCCACCCGCCCCACCGGGATGGACCCGTCCTCCGGCAGCAGGGGCGTCCGCGTGACGTCCGCGGCGAGGAGGGCGCCCGTGCCGAGCCCGCAGTCGTAGGGCAGCTCGGGCAGCGCAGCGGCGAGGGCGGTGCCCATGGCGAGCCCCACCGACGACTCCAGGGCGCTCGATACCACGACGGCGCCGGGAGCCGCAGCTGCCACGTCGAGGGCCCGGCGGATGCCGCCGAGCGGAGCCGCCTTGACGATGAGCACGGTGCTCCCCACGACCCCCGTCACGGCCGCCGCCGCGGCGACGGGGTCGTCGGCCTTCCGCACCGCCTCGTCGAGCGCGAGGGGCACGTCGAGGTAGCGGGTGCGCCGCGCGAGCTCCCGCAGTTCGTCCTCAGTCGCGCACGGCTGCTCGAGGTACTCGAGGTCGTAGCGAGTGAGCGCGTGCAGAGCCCGCTCGGCCTCGTCGACGTTCCACGCCCCGTTCGCGTCCAGCCGGATGCGCCCCTCGGGCCCGAGCGCGGCCCGTACCGCGGCGACTCGCGCCACGTCGTCGGCGAGGACCGTCCCCGGCTCGGCCACCTTCACCTTCGCCGTGCGGCAGCCGGGGTAGAGCGCGAGCACCGCCGGCACGTCCGCGGCGGGCACGGCCGGCACCGTGGCGTTGACCGGGATGCGGTCCCGAAGGGCGAGGGGAGCCGGCCGCCAGCCGTAGTCGATCGCCGCCGCCAGCCAGCGGGAGGCCTCCTCGTCGCCGTACTCGCCGAACGGCGCGAACTCGGTCCACCCCTCCGGGCCGCGCAGCAGGGCCGTCTCGCGGATGTCGAGGCCGCGGAACCGACGGCGCAGAGGCAGCGCTACGACGTGCAGGTCGGCGAGCAGGTCCGGAAGCGGGGGGATCACAGGCTCATTCTGGCCACGCTCGGCACCGGACGGGCGTCGTGGTGGAGGGCACCCGCGGGCACCCGACGCATCGGGCGAGGGTCGGTCGGTGCCGGTCAGAGGCCGGCGAGTGAGAGCATGCCGACGGCGGCGATGACCGCGCTGAAGGCGGCCACGATGGCGGTGGCACCGGCGATGCGGCGCTCGCGCGCCTCCCGCTCCTGCCAGGCCCGTTCGAGGGCGTCGGGGTGGAGGGCGTCGCGCGCCTCACCCTCGGAAGCGAACCGGCCCACGAAGGAGCCGAACGAGTCGGTGGCGACGAAGCTGCCGTCCACGAGCTCGATCATCCCGGCGTAGTTGCCGTTCCACTCGCCGCTCGTGAGCGAGTCGGTCACCTTGGTCCAGCGGAGCAGGGGAGCGGAGATCGGGGCGAAGGTCATGGTGCTCACGGGGAGTCCTTCCGCTGGGATGCCGCTGTCGCTCGCTGTGTCGACGCCACAAAGGTATCCAGAACCCCCGACTTCGCCGCCGGGCTGGTGGAGAACCGGATTCTGGTGTATGTACCCCGATACCGGGGTACAGGGCGTCGTGCGAATAGGCTGGTCGCATGCCCATCTCCGAGCTGTTCGACGACGCGGAATGGCGAGCGGCGGAGGCCGGTGCCGACTTCACCGACGTCACCTACCACCTGGACGTCTCGGGCCGCATAGCCCGCATCGCGTTCGACCGCCCCGAGGTCCGCAACGCGTTCCGTCCGCGCACGGTCGACGAGCTGTACCGGGCCCTCGAGGACGCGCGCCGGAACCCGAAGGTGGGCGCCGTCCTCCTCACCGGGAACGGCCCGAGCCCCAAGGACGGCGGGTGGGCGTTCTCGAGCGGCGGCGACCAGCGCATCCGCGGTCGCGACGGCTACCGCTACGAGGACGACGAGGCGGCGACCGGTCGCCTGCACATCCTCGAGGTCCAGCGCCTCATCCGGTTCATGCCCAAGGTCGTGATCGCCGTCGTGCCCGGGTGGGCCGCCGGCGGCGGGCATTCGCTGCACGTCGTGTGCGACCTCACCATCGCCAGCGAGGAGCACGCGCGCTTCAAGCAGACCGACGCCGACGTCGGCTCCTTCGACGCCGGCTACGGCAGCGCCTACTTCGCCCGCCAGGTGGGGCAGAAGTTCGCACGCGAGGTCTTCTTCCTCGCCCGGGAGTACGACGCCCGGCGGGCCATGGAGGCGGGCGCGGTCAACGCCGTGGTCCCGCACGCGCAGCTCGAGACCGTCGCGCTGGAGTGGGGGCGCGAGATTCTCGGCAAGTCGCCGACGGCGATCCGGATGCTGAAGTTCGCCCTCAACGCCGTCGACGAGGGCCTGGTCGGCCAGCAGGTCTTCGCGGGCGAGGCCACCCGGCTCGCGTACGGGACCGACGAGGCCGTCGAGGGGCGGGACGCGTTCCTCGAACGGCGCCCGCCCGACTGGTCTCCTTTCCCGTGGCACTTCTGACCCGGCGCCGGCGTTCGCGGCGGGTGTGGGGAGCGACAGCAGCGTGAGGCCCCTCGCCGTCCTCCCCGCGGATCCGGGCGACCCGGGCACGGTCCTGCACGCCCTCCGGTCGGCGCTCTCGGGCGAAGGCCCCGCGCTGCTGCCGCTCGCTCCGGGCGCGGACGCCTCCGGCCTTCCGGCCGAGGTGCTGCGGCGGGTCGCCCTCGTGGTGCAGACCTCGGGGACCGCCGGGCCGCCGAAGCGGGTCGCCCTCGCGTCCGATGCGCTGCTGGCATCCGCCGCCGCCACCGACGGCGCCCTCGGCGGGCCCGGCCGGTGGGTGCTCGCGCTCCCGGTGCACTACATCGCCGGTCTGCAGGTCGTCGTGCGCTCGATCGCGGCGGGAACCGACCCCGTCGCCCTCCCCGCCCGCTCCTTCGATGCCGAGAGGTTCGCGGAGGCGGTCGGCGCGATCCCCGCTCGGGAGAGGGCGTACACGTCGCTGGTCCCGGCACAGCTGGTCGCCGCTCTCGCCTCCCCGGCCGGCCGGCGTGCGCTCGCGCGGCTCGACGCCGTCCTCGTCGGCGGCCAGCGCCTGCCCGACGCGGTCCGCGAGGAGGCCGTCGCGGCCGGCGCGCGGGTGGTCCGCACCTACGGGTCCAGCGAGACCAGCGGCGGCTGTGTGTACGACGGAGTGCCGCTGCAGGGCGTCGGGGTGCGCATCGACGACGGCGAGGTGCTGCTCTCCGGCCCTCACCTCGCGGAGGGGTACCTCGGCGAACCGGAGCGGACCGCCGCCGCCTTCCCCGTCGAGGCCGGCCGCCGCTGGTACCGGACGGGGGACGCCGGGGACCTCGTCGACGGGGTGCTCCGGGTGACCGGGCGGCGGGACGACGTGATCGTGTCGGGTGGCGAGAAGGTGTCGCTCGGGAGGGTGGAGGCGGTCGTGCGCGAGCTGCCGGGCTGCGCCGACGCCGTCGTGGTCGCCGCGCCCTCAGTGCGCTGGGGCGAGGCGCCCGTGCTCGTCGTCGCCGCCCGAGCGGGGGCCGTCGACCTCGCCCTCGACCGTGCCGTCGACCTCGCCGCGGTGCGCGCCGCCGTCGGGGAGCGGCTCGGCCCGGCGGCGCGCCCCGAGCGGATCGTGGCGGTCGACCGTCTTCCGCTGCTGCCCTCCGGGAAACCCGATCGGCGCGCGCTCGCCGCGACGATCCGCGAGCAGGGCGAGCCCTAGGATTCCGGGGTGGCACCACAGAGCAGGAAGCGGCCCGCGCAGCGCTCCCCGAAGCGTCCCGTCCCGTCAACCCGCCCGGCGGCACCAGGCAGGAGCTTGAAGGCCCGGGCCGTCTCCAACCGCCCCGCTCCGGTGCGCAAGGCGACGGCCGGCGACTGGATAGCCGCGGCCCGCTGGCGCACCCTGCCGCTGTCCATAGCGCCTGTCGCTGTCGGCACGGGAGCCGCCGTCGTCGCCGAGGGCGGCGTCTTCCACGAGTACCGGATCCCGCTCTGCCTCGCCGTCGCCGTGCTGCTCCAGCTCGGAGTGAACTTCGCGAACGACTACTCGGACGGCATCCGCGGCACGGACGTGCACCGAGTGGGCCCCGCCCGGCTCACCGCATCCGGCGCCGCCAAGCCGCGCACGGTTCTCATCGTCGCGCTCG
>DATCMN010000055.1:0-6973 GCA_036563405.1 Naasia sp.
GTGAGGCTGTGGTGGCTGAGGCTCGCGAGCATCTTCACCTCGAGGCGCTGACGCCGGATCTCGTCCTCACCGCCGGCGCCGCCGCGGAAGACCTTGATCGCCACGTCCCGGCCGAGCAGCTCGTCGCGCGCCTCGAACACCAGCGCCATGCCGCCGCGGCCGATCACCCGGCCCAGGCGATATCGGCCGGACAGCGACGCGCCGTCCGCCCTTGGTCCCGCCACCGGTCCCCCTCCGCTCGTCGGAACAGTGTACGCATCCGTCTACACAACGTTCCGTGGGAGACTGACCCGCGTGACGGCGGTCGGCACTCTGCAGCGCCGCCTGGGCACCGGTGACGCCGTCACCCTCGGCGTCGCCGCGATGGTCGGCGCGGGGGTGTTCACCGTGTTCGCGCCGGCGGCAGGCGCCGCGGGCGGACTCGTCCTCGTTGCCCTCGCCCTCGCCGCGTTCGTGGCGTTCTGCAACGCCGCCTCGACGGCGCAGCTCGCGGCCGCGCACCCGGTCGCGGGCGGAGCGTACGCGTACGGGCGGGCGGAGCTGGGACCCTGGTGGGGGTTCCTCGCCGGGTGGAGCTTCGTGCTCGGCAAGACGGCGAGCATCGGCGCGATGGCGCTCGCGTTCGCCGCCTACGCCGTTCCGTCCGCCTGGCAGCGCCCCGTCGCTCTCGCCGCCCTCGCCGCGCTGACCGCGGTGACGCTCCTCGGCATCACCCGCACCGCGACGGTCGCTCGCGTCCTCATCGCTCTCGCCGTGGCCGGGATCGTGCTCGCGCTGGCCCTCTCGCTGCCCGCCTGGCGGCCGGACGGCATCGCCGCCGCCCCTGCCGCCGCCGACGCCTCCAGCGCCGTCTACGGAGTCCTCCAGGCGGCGTCCCTGATCTTCTTCGCCTTCGCCGGCTACGCGCGCATCGCGACACTGGGCGAGGAGGTGCGGGACCCTGCACGCACCATCCCGCGCGCCATCGGGATCTCGTTCGGCATCGCGTTCCTGCTGTACGCGGCGGTGGCCGTGGTGCTCCTCGGCGTGCTGGGCGACGAGCTGCCGGAGGCGTCGGCGCCCCTCTCCGCCGCGGTGACCGCGGCAGAGGCGGAGGCGGCGGTCCCGGCAGTGGTCGTCGCCGCGGCCGTCGCGTCGCTGGGCTCCCTGCTCGCCCTGCTCGCGGGAGTGGGTCGGACGGCGCTCGCGATGGCCCGCGAGCGGGACCTGCCGGCGCCACTCGCCGCGGTGTCCGCACGCACCGCATCCCCGTGGGTCGCGCAGCTGGTAGTGGCAGCGGCGGCGGCGGTCCTTATCCTCGTCGCCGACCTGCGGACCGCCGTCGGCTTCTCCTCGTTCGGCGTGCTCCTCTACTACGGGGTCGCGAACCTCGCGGCCGTGCGGCAGAGCGCGGCCGCCCGCCGGTACCCGCGCGCCCTCTCGGCGGCAGGGCTGGTCGGCTGCCTGGTGCTGGCGGTCACCGTGCCGCTCCCCGCGCTGGTCGCGGGCGCGGCGGTCCTGCTCGCGGGAGTTCTCGGACGACTCGCGGTCCGGGCGCTGTCCGCGCGGCGGCGCTGAGCACTTCCGCCGCTGCGGGAGCGGGGTCGCCGGGACGGGTGGCCGAAAGTGCTCCCCGTTGTCAATCCCCTGGGCTCCCGGGCGTCCTGTTGGTTGCCTTCAGCCATGACGTCCATCGCGCCCGCCCCCGAGCCGACCGCCGAACTCGTCGAGGTGCGGCGCCTCGCGGGCTCCACCTGGCGGGCGAGCGACGCGCGGTTCCCGGAAGGGCACCCGTACCGCATCGTCGCGGACCTGCAGCGCGTGGACGGCTACGTGCTCGTCGTCTGGCGCGGCAGCGGCGCGGGCTGGGCCGCCTTCCCACATCTTCCCGCCGCGCTGCGGGCCGTGCGACTCACCTGCCTGGGCCGGCCCGTCCACGCACTCATCGCCTGAACTGTCAGCTCGGCGGCTCAGCCCTCGAGGTGCTCACCGGTCCGAGGGCGCTCGCCGGTCTCGCCGGCGTCCTCGGCGTGCACCATGAGGCCGGTTCCCGGCGTCACGAGCAGCGCCGCGGGAGTCGGCCGCCCCTCGCCGTAGTTCACCTCGAGCCAGCCGGGACGGCCCGATTCGAGGATCGCCATGATCTCGTCCTGGACCTCCTCCAGCGAGCGGTCGGCAATCGAGTAGTCGCGGTCGCCGTACCGCACGGTGATCCGCTTCATGCGTGATCACCGTCGCTCGGCTCCCGATCCTCCGGCTCCGGGGTTATCCGGAGGCCTGTCGAGGAGTTCGCCTGCGTCATCAGCATCTCGATCCACGCCCTGTTGATCGCCGGGGGGCGCCCGCCATGGAACTTGAAGTAGATGGGGATCGCGGGGTGCAGCCACACCGTGGAGCGACCGTTCCCGATCTGCTGATCGTCCCGCCAGGAGAAGTAGAAGGACTCGTTGCGGCGCAGCTTCGCACCGATCACCAGCTGCAGGTGAGCGAGCACCCTGTCGTCGAAGTCGACGACGAGTGTCGAGTCATAGGTGAATTTGCCCACGCGTTCGCCTTCCGGTGAGGCCAACACTCCGCGCAAGGCCCCAGCCTGTCAATGACACGCGGCGAAAAAGAGGGCGACGATCGCGCGCCTCCCGCTCGCCACTATGCACCAGATCGGACTGCGCGGGCGCTGCGCCGGCCGAATGGGGGCGCGCGATGGGGTATCCGGGCGCCCCATCAGGTGACAGCCTTCGGTGATGAGGAGACTGTTCTACGCCGGTGGCCAGATCGTGGTCGACGACCGGACCTGCAAGGCGGTGCTCCGCTACGCGCGTGCGCTCGCCATAGCGGACCGCTCGGACGTCGCGATGGTGCCGATCTGGCTGGAGGGCGGCGGCACCGCCTACGCCCACCTGCTCCTCGGGCCCGCGAGCCAGATCTACTCGGTCCCGATCGTCGGACCTCTGGATGAGCCGTACGACGAGAAGATGATCCTGGAGCTGGAGCGCCTGACCCGGGAGATGCACCCGTCGGTGCCCCAGTGGCCGGACGAGATGACCGACGTGTCGAGCCTCGACCTGGACTTCGACCTCCGGTCCGCCGAGCGGAGCTAGCGCCCGTTCGGCGGTCCGCCGTACACGCCCCGCCGGTACGCGGCAGGCGGCGGGTAGCGCACCGACCTGTCGGCGGCCTCCAGCGAGACGTAGCGCCCGAGCAGCCTCCGCCGAGCGGGGTCGACGTCGAAGCTGACCACCCGGTAGTGCTCGCACGGGCCGCCGCGGTCGATCAGCCGCACGATAGCCGCCGGCACTCGCGGGTTCTCCCGCAGCAGCACCCATTCGTCCCGCCCGATGCGGACCGGTCCGTCGCCGATCCAGTGTGGCTCCTGCCGCACGCCGCCCCTCTCCCCCGAGAGCGCCCGGCCGCGCAGAGGCGATGGTAGGACATCCTGCTGACAGCGGCGCCTTCGGGCCGACGGCGTCGGGGTGCCCGTCCTATCCTCGGCAGATGACCACAGGCCCCGACGGGCACCGGCTGGGCCGGCTGTCCGCACGGCCGGGCACCCCTACGGCGGAGCCGCTGCGGCCCGGCACGTCCGTGCTCGACGCCGAGGGCGCCCGGGACGGTCTCCTCGTCATGCCCGCCGACCTGCCCGATGCGCCCCTCCCCCTGGTCGTGTACCTGCACGGCGCCGGCGGGCATCCGATGCGGGATGTGGCGCTCCTCGAGCGGGAGGCGGCGCGTGACGGCTTCCTCCTCCTCGCCCCCAAGTCCCGGGCCGGCACCTGGGACGCCATTCGCGGCGTCCTGGGCCCGGACGTCCGGGCGCTCGACCGGCTCCTCACCGTCGTCTTCGCGCGCTGGCCGGTGGACCCCGAGCGGATCGCCCTCGCGGGCTTCTCGGACGGCGCCTCATACGCCCTGACCGTGGGCCTCGCGAACGGCGACCTGTTCCGGCGGGTCCTCGCCTACTCCCCCGGCTTCATCCCCCCGGCGCCCCGGGAGGGCACGCCGCGGGTGTTCGTGTCGCACGGGACGCGGGACAGGGTGCTGCCCATCGCCCGCTGCAGCCGCGTGATCGTGCCCGCCCTCCGGGGCGAGGGCTACGACGTGGAATACGTGGAGTTCGACGGCGAGCACACCGTGCCGGCGTCGGCCGTCGCAACATCTCTGGCCTTCCTCTCGCCGCGACCGGACCACGATTAGTGCCCTAACCGTCGCCTAGGATCGCGTCGTGACGAGTGATCTGCTGGCCCTCGACCGCCAGGTGTGCTTCGCGCTCGCAGCCACCAGCCGCAGCGTGATCGCCGTGTATCGTCCGGTGCTCGAGCCGCTCGGCCTCACCCATCCGCAGTACCTCGTGATGCTCGCCTTGTGGGATCGCAGCCCGCGCACCGTCCGCGACCTCGCCGACACCCTGTTCCTCGAGTCGGCGACCCTCACCCCGCTGCTGCGCCGCCTGGAGACCATCGGGTACGTCACCCGTGTGCGCAATCCCGCCAACGAGCGGGAGCTGAGCGTGGGCCTCACCGCGCGCGGCACGGCGCTCCGCGCGGACGCGGAGAGCGTCCCGCTGTCGGTGGTCGAGCGGCTGGGGGTCGGGGTCGAGCAGCTGGAGGAGCTGCGGGACCGGCTGACCGACGTCCTGGAGGCCACGCGGCGGATGCGCACCCCCTGACGCCGGCGGGTCTGCACCGGCACCGCCGATCCGCAAGGATCGGGGTATGAGCTCCTCCGGTTTCTCCGTCGTCGAGGCGTCCATCGCCGATCTGCGCAGCGCCCTCGAGCGCGGGACTGTCACGAGCGTCGGGCTCGTCGCCGCGTCGCTCGGCCGCATCGCCACCTACGACCGCCGCGGCATCCGGCTGAACGCCGTCCCCGTCCTCTCGCCGGCGGCGTTCGCGGACGCCGCCGCCTCCGACGAGCGGCGCCGGCGCGGCGAACTCCTCGGCCCCCTCGACGGCATCCCCTACACCGCGAAGGCGAGCTACGCCGTCGCCGGGCTGCCCGTGACAAGCGGCTCCCCCGCCTTCGCCGACCTGGTGGGCCGCGAGGACGCGTTCACGATCGGCCGGCTCCGCGCGGCCGGCGCCGTCCTGGTGGGGCTCACCAACATGCCGCCCATGGCGGACGGCGGCATGCAGCGCGGGTTGTACGGCCGCGCGGAGAGCCCCTACAACGCCGACTTCCTGGCTGCGGCGTGGGTGTCCGGCTCGTCGAACGGCTCGGGCACCGCGACGGCCTCCAGCATGGCCGCTTTCGGCCTGGGCGAGGAGACCTGGTCCTCCGGACGCGCTCCCGCATCGAACAGCGGCCTCGTGGCCTACACGCCATCCCGCGGAATCATCTCCATGCGCGGCAACTGGCCGCTCTGCCCGACCATGGACGTCGTCGTCCCGCACGCGCGCAGCGTCGCGGATCTGCTCGAGGTCCTCGAGGAGATCGCGGCCGACGACCCGCAGCCGCGCGGCGACTTCTGGCGCGTGCAGCGCCACGTCACGCTCCCGGCGGCCAGCGAGGTGCGGCCGGCCTCGTACCGCGCGCTGCGCGACGCAGGCGCACTCCGCGGCAAGGTGCTCGGGGTTCCCCGGATGTACATCAACGAGGACCCCGACGCGGGCGAGCCGATCGACACCCGCGACTCGGTGCTGGAGCTGTGGGAGGAGGCGCGGCGCGACCTGGAGGCGCTTGGCGCCACCGTGGTCGAGGTGGACTTCCCCCTCGTCTCGAACGACGAGCAGGACCGGCCGGGCGCCACGAGCGGCGTGACCCGCGGCATCCTGCCCGCGATCTACCCGGACGACGAGGTGGACGCCCTCACCCGTTGGGCCTGGCAGGACTACCTGGAGGCGAACGGGCAGCCGGGGCTGGCCGGACTGGCCGACATCGACGGGGCCCGCGTGTTCCCCCTCGCCCCCGGCGAGCTGCCGGACCGCTACGACGACGGCGACCGCAACGAGAAGCTGATCGCGGTGGCGCAGTCCCGCGGCCCCTTCCCGCTCGAGGAGATAGCCGAGCTCGACCGCTCGGTGCGGGGGCTCGAGGAGGTCCGCCGCGTCGACCTCGAGGAGTGGATGACGCGGAACGGCCTCGACGCCCTGGTGTTCCCCGCGAACGCCGACGTGGCGCCGGCGGACGCCGACCGCGTCCGTGCCTCGAACGACATCGCGCTGCGCAACGGCGTGCGAGTGTCGAACGGCAACGTGGCGATCCGGCGCTACGGCGTCCCCACGGTCACCGTGCCGATGGGGATCATGGACGACACCGGCATGCCGGTGGGGCTCACCTTCGCCGGTCGGGCCTACTCGGACAGCGCCCTGCTCGGCTACGCCGACGCCTTCGAGTCGTCGACGACCCGCCGGAAGGCGCCCGGCAGGACGCCCGAGCTCGCGGGCGACCTCTTCCCGGAGCGGGACTCCCTCCCCACCGGGCAGGCGCCGGCGCTCACCCTGGCTGCGGAGCTGCGAGCCGGCGCTGAGGACGACGTGCGGCTCGTCGTCGTGACGGGCACCGCGGACGCCGACGCCGACCTGGTCCTGACCGTGGACGGTCATCCCGTCGCGGCCGAGCGCACCGGCACCGGGTTCCGTGCCGAGTTCGAGGCCGACGCCGACGAGCTCACGACGGCGCACAGCCCCTGGCAGGGGCCCTACGGGACCCTGGTGGTGGCCGTCGCCACCGCCGCGGGCGGAGCCGCGACCGGGGCGATGACGATCGTCGGTGGCGTCTGAGACGGCCTATCCTCGCGACATGACCACCGACGATGTCGCCCGGGCACGCGCTGAAGCCGACGCGGCCCTCGCCGCGGCGCGTGCAGCCCAGGAGCAGGCCGAGGCGGCGGTCCGGCGCGCCGAGGAGGCGGCGGCCCGGGCTGCGGCCGCGGAGGCCGCTGATCCCGCCGCTCCCGCCGCTCCCGCCGCTGCGTCTCCCGCTCCCGCGCCCGCACCCTCCGCTCCCGCAGCGGCGGCCGGGCCACTTCCCGAGGACGAGGTGGCCAAGGTCCGCGGCG
>DATCMN010000415.1:0-12348 GCA_036563405.1 Naasia sp.
CGTCGAAGCGCAGGACGATCGGGTTGCGCGGGCACGAGCCGGGCGGGCAGCAGGCGGTGTCGGACACGGGGCTCCTCGGGTGGTGGTGGGCGAGCAGGTCAGACGGGGAGGGCCGCGCGGACGGCGCAGTCCTTCGCCTCCAGCAGCTTCCGGAGCGCCGCCGTGAGCTCCGGGCCGTCGATGAGCTCGTCGAGCAGCGCGACGGCCAGGACGCGGTGCAGGTGGGCGATCCGGGCGAGCGGCTGCGGCAGGCTCGGGTTCACGTCGAGCAGGAACCGCGCGACGGCGGCCACGCCCGGGTGCCGGCGGTACAGCACGTCGTCGGTGGTGCGCAGGTCGGGGGCGCCGAGGACGTCGACGATCGCGGCGAACAGGTGGTCCTTGACGCGCTGGTGCTCGGGGAGCTCGTCGTAGTCGACGAGGCAGGGGTGCGTCCTCGCGTCGGAGTCCTTGACCGGGCCGTAGCGCCACCCATTCGCGCGCTTCGCCTTGCACCACGCGGCGTGCGACTCCTCCGGGGTGTTGCCGGCGAGGACGCCGCCGACGCCCGCGGTGACGGTGGCGCGCTGCTCGTCGGTGTCGTCGTCCCACGCGGGCGAGACGGGCACACCCGGGTCGCCCTGGACGGCCTGGAGGGCGCGGTTCGCCTCGTGGCAGACGCGGGCGATCTGCTCGGCGGTGTAGAGCACAGGGTCTCCTCGGGTGGTGGTGGTCCTACGCGGCGAGCGCGTAGGCGGTCATGGGGACGTGGGACTGCCAGAGCTGCCGCGTGGTCGCGACCGCGTAGCGCCCGGCGTCGAGCGAGTGGTCCGCGACCTTGATCGGCTTGTCGATGCCCTTGGCCGCGGCCTCGTCGTCCCAGGCGTAGCCGGCCACCTCGTCGATCCAGCCCCGGCAGGAGCGGTGCACGACGAGCCGGCCGAGGGCGAGCAGGGAGGCGACGGTGCGGATGCCGTCCTCGACGCTGTTGTCCGCGTCGACGACGCCGGTGACGCGGTCGGCGTGGAGCTGCACCTTGAACGAGGCGGCCGAGGGGTCGACGGCGACGAACTCGGGGCGGTCCCCCGCGAGCCACGCGCGGAGCTCGCGGCTGTACTCGGCGTCGGTGAGCTGCCGGCGGGCCGTGCGCGGGTCGTGCCGGTACTCGCGGGCGAGGACGAGCCGGCGGTCCGCGGTGAGGCCGAGCAGCAGGCCGGAGAAGGGGTTCCGGGTGCCGTAGTCGACGCCGAGGGACAGCCAGCGCAGCACGGCGGGGAGCTCGTCGACGACGTGGAGGCGCTCGTCCCACATGTCGTAGATGGCGCCCTCGGCCTGGACCCACTCGCCGAGGATGAACCGCCGGTACCACAGGCCGACGTACTCCGCTTTGATCGACGTGACGTAGTCGGGATCGAGATGCGGGTTGTCGTCGATCGTGAAATGCCAGGTGGCGAGGTTCATGCCCCGCTCGTGCCGGCGGTTGAGGTAGTCCTTCCTCAGCCAGTGCGCCGGGTTGTCGGGGTTCGTCGTCCCGAACAGCTTTGCGCCCTTGACGGACAGCCGGCCGAGCACCTGCGCGAAGAACGTCTGCGGGATGACGGTGAGCTCGTCGCCGTACGCGCCCGCGAGGGTCATGCCGCGCACCTTGGGCTCGGCCTTCGCGTCGTTCGCGCCGAACACGTGGACGGTGCGGCCGAGGATCTGCGCGGTGGGCGCCCCTGACGTGTAGGACACCTGCTTGGCGATCGGGCCGAAGATGTCCGGGTCCATGAGCGGGCCGAACAGGTTGCGGGCCACCGAGTCGCGGGTCTTCCCGAACATCATGAGCTCGCCGCCGCGGGGCGCGTCGGCGACGTACATGAGCCAGCGGAGCAGGGACGCGATGGTCTTGCCCGACCGGATGGAGCCCTCCCACACGTTCAGGCGGGCGCCCGACTCGTGCACGGACACGATCTGCGCGCGGGAGAGGGTGCGGGTCAGGCGGGCGAGGTCAACCACGGTGGCGCGAGATGCCGAACGCGACCCCGGCGGAGATCAGGGCGAGGACGGAGCCGAAGCCGATCCACGGGCCGTACTTCGCCGCCCACCACAGGAGGATGGTCGCGACGAGGAGGAGGCCGCCGGCGCGCACCTCGTCGAGCCCGGTGCGGATCGCATGCGGATCGCATAGCCCTCCGCACTGCGGACCGCAGTGCGATGCGCATGCGCAGGTGGGTGCGACCTGCGCATCCTCGGCATCCCCGGCGTGTCGCTCCGGCGTGTCGGTCACGGTGACACCTCCTCCGCCTGCTCGGCCGCCTTCACCTGCGCGTACGCATCCCCGATCGCCGCAGCGACGTCGCCGAGCATCGAGCGGGCCGCGTCCACCCCGTCATCCGTGTCGTGCCGCTCCAGGACGAGGTGCTTGTCCGTCGCCACCGCGGCCGACGTCACGAGGTTCCGCAGGTCACCCGACGGCGGCCGCGGGAGCTCGCGCTGCCGGAAGACGCCGTCCTTCCCCGCGAACGCGTGCACCAGGTACGGCGCGCCCGTCTGGTCGAGCAGCTCGTTCGCCAGGTGCAGCCACCGCTCCGCGAGCTCGGCCCGGGCCGCAGCGAGGTCGGTCCGCCGTGCGCGCGTCGCCTTCTCGGTGTGCGACCGGTCGAAGGCGTCTGCTCCGCGGTCCTCGTGCGCGAGCTTCGTGACGAGGCCGACGGAGCGCTTGTGCTTGCGAGCGATGGCGTTGCGGGAGAGCTGACCTGCGCGGATGTCGTCGAGGATCGCGGCCCGCTCGTCGTCGGGGATCGGTGCGGGCACCTGCGGTCACCTCCACGTCGTCTACTCGTGCTGGACGATGTAGAGCCACAGTTGACAGGGCGGCCCGCAGGCCGTAACTTCCTTCACGTCACATCAACGAGGTTTCGGAGGCGCTCGATGCCCACCACCACCAGCCCGAACTACGTCCAGCAGGCGATCACCCGCCTCACGGACGCCCTGCCCGACCTGGACCCGGCGCTCGCGCAGCTCTACGCGCTGCTCGTCCTCACCCGCGGCGTGAACACGACGCTGGAGGACGTCCACGACGCGTGGGCGCTGTGGCGGAACACCACCAACCCGGCGCACCGGTCGCTCATCCCGTTCGCCGGCCTCTCCCACGAGGTGCAGGAGCTCGACCGGCCTTACATGGACGCCATCCACCAGGTCGCCCGCGAGCTCGGCGACGGGTGGGAGGCGTTGCAGGTCGGGGACCCGGCCCCTGAGCTCAACAGCGAGCCGTGCTGCAACGCGGGGAGCCCCGACGGCTACGGCTGCACCCGCTCGCGCGACCACCGGGGCAACCACGTCGCCAACACCACCACGACCGTGTGCGCCGTCTGGCCGCAGGCGTGACCCGCGGCCTCGTCGTCCAGGCGGGCGACTTCCTCACCTGGCAGCAGACCCGCCCGGGCCTCATGCCCGAGGTGCGCACCGCGTACGTCGAGCGGGTCTGCACCCGGGACGGGCAGTCGCGGCCGCGGTGGTGGCCGGGGTTCCGGCTCGTGCTGCGCTCCGCCGTCGGCGAGACGACCACGGTCGACGCGCCGCCGCGCGGTGCCCGGGAGGCGGACGCGGCCGAGGTGCGCGAGTACCGGGCCCTCCAGGACGCCTACAGCCCCGCCCTGCCGATCGGCGAGGTGCTCACCCCGACCCGCGTGTACGCGGCGCCTGCCGAGCAGGCAGCGCTGTTCTGACCCCCGGAAGGACCCCGATGGACCCGACCACGCTCCCCCGCGCCGAGCGGCCGACGTGCGAGCCGGACATGACCGTCCCGCTCCGCGCGATCACCGACGTCGGCCCCGGCGGCGCCTCGCTCACGAGCACGTACGCGAGGTGCCTGCACTGCGGCCGGGACTTCCCGGTCGACGCCGAGACCCCGCGCCGCTGCTACGCGGCCCGGGCCGCCTGATCCCCCGGGAGCCGGCCGGGGCGGGTAGCAGCCGCCCCGGTCGGCCCCGGTGAACGTACCCACCACCAGAAAGGAACGACCAGCACCATGACCATCACCATCGAGCGGCCCACGGCCGTCGAGCAGGCCGAGGCGACGCCGATCGCCAATCACCCGACGCGGCGCCTCGTCGTCGCCATCGCGGCCGTGGACGAGCTCCTCGGCTTCGTCGACTACGCCCGCCTCCCGGAGCTCCACGCCGTGCAGGTGGCGGCGTGGTCCCGGGGCACCGAGGCGACCATGCAGCTCGGCACCTGCGGCGGGGACGCCGAGAAGGCGGCCGCGCTGCTCGAGTGGCGGGGTGCGGTCGACGGCGCCCGCGTGTCCGTCGTCCTCCGGAGCGGCTACTGGAGCGCCCAGGCGCACCTCCCCGCGTTCGGGGCCACCGTGACCGTGTGGACGCACCTGCACGGCCTCACCGAGGCGCAGGCCGAGCGGCTGGAGCGTCAGCCGGAGGCCGCGTACGCCGTCCTCGTCGAGCTCGCCGCCGGGCGGCAGTCGTGAACGCCGCGGTGCTGGGCGCGCTGCCGTGGATCGCGGCCGCGTGGGTGCTGCTCTGGACCGTCGACCGCATCGTCAGCCACATCCGGTGGCCGCAGGGCGAGGTGGTGTGCTGCGAGCACTGCGCGAGCACGGTCGACCTCGCGAACGACTCCCAGGAGATGCGGGCCTCCCTCGGCGACGTGCACGGCCGCCTGGAGGAGACCGTCGAGGTACTCACCGAGATCCGCGACGGGGCCGACGCGCGGCGCGCCAGCATGACCGACGAGCTCCGCCGGGTGCGCACGGCGCTCGTGCGGCTGAGCGAGGTGCGGTGATGGCGCGGTGCATGGGCTGCCGGAAGTCGCTGCTCCGGTGCGACTGCTGGTCCAACCCGACGAAGCCGGTCAAGGAGACGACCAAGGTCAAGGGGAAGGACGGGCGCGAGCGCACCGTCACCCGCAACAGCAAGACCGTCACCGTCGACGCCCGGGGCATCGAGTGGTGCGCGCGCTGCCGCTGCCGGGTCATGAACGGCACGTGCTCCAACGTCACGTGCAGCACGAGGAAGACGTGAACGCCGTGCTTGCGGCCGGCGGCGGGAGCGGCACGGCCGGCGGGACGCTGCTCGTCGCGATCCTGCTCGTGCTCATCCTGCTCTCCCGCCTCGGCGGGTCGACCACGACGGGGCGCTCCGTGGCGGTGCGCGGCCACGCCCACGGGTCCGGCGCTCGACAGGAGGTCGCCACGCACGAGGCCGGGCACGCCGCGGCCGCGGTCGGACTGGGCGGGCGCGTGCGGTCCGCCACCGTCGCGAACGACGGCCGGAGCGGGCTCGTCCGGGCGACCCTGCCGGACAGCAGGCCGGAGACGGCCATCGCGTTCTGGCGGGCCGGCGCGATCGCGGCCGGGACGTCGCGGGGCGCGAGCGCCGACGACGAGCTCATCCGGCAGGAGCTGCGCACCGTGCCCTCGGCCGAGCGGAAGCAGGTCCGGAAGGCGGGCGAGCGGCTCGCCGAGCAGCTCGTCAGGCAGCACCGCGGCCGCATCGAGCGGGACGCCCGGCGTCTCGACGAGCGCGGCCGGCTGTAGGGCTGCCAGCGCGGGGCGCCGCACCAGGGGGGCGAGACCCTGGGGCGCCCCGCGCGGCGCCTCCCCCACCCACCACCGAGCAGGGAAGATCATGCACGTGACGATGGAGCAGGACGAGCGGGCCCGCCTCCTCGCGGAGGGCTGGACCCCGCCCGGGCAGGTGCCGCGGCTGCTCACGCTCGACGAGGTGGCCGCGCGGTACGGCTGGACGATCGCGACGGCGCGGCAGTACCGGGCCTCGGGGGTCCTGCCCCCGCCGGACGCCGTGTTCGGGCGCACGCCCGTGTGGTTGCCGGCGACGCTCGACGTGTGGGAGCGGGACCGGCCCGGGCAGGGAGCGGGCGGGGGCCGGCCGAGCCGGTAGGGCACACCATGAGGGCCCCGGCGCCTCGTCCTGTGGACGATGGTGCCGGGGCCCTCTGCGGTTGCCGGATGGCCGTGCACTCCCCCTACGGGGCGGTCCGGCAGGCTCGCGGCCTGCTCTGTCAACCGACGCTGTACGCCATCAAACACGACTTTACGTTACGGCTGGTCAGGTGTCGAGCGGTGGCCCTGACCAGCCGCGACGCGTCAGCCGCGGAAGCTCTCGACGTCGAGGTCCCCCCGCTCGGGGGCCTGCACGGCGCCCTCACGCGGGCCCCGTCCGGCGGCGAGGTGGGTACGCGGCCTCGTTCACGACAGCCGGGCACACCGGCCACGTGCGCACGTCGTAGTGGGACAGGTAGTCGCCCACGTTGAACGTGATGAGCGAGTCCGACTCGGGCGCCGCCACGACGATCCACGGCGGCAGGTCCGCGGACGTGCGAACTGCACGCCGAACGTCGTCCCGCATCCGGTCCTCCCACCGCTCGACGCGCACCGTCATGGGCGGGTCGAGGGCGGGGTCTCCGAGGTCGGCGGCCTGCGGTCGGTCGGGGAACTCGCGCGGCTGGTCGGTCATGCCGTCATCCTCTCGTCGTCGAGCTGGGCCTCCCAGTCGGCGCGGTGCGGGCCGAGGAGCGGCCCGATCGTCGCCTCCTCCCAGTCGGCCCGGTGCGGGCCGTGGACCGGGTTGGCGCGGTCGTAGGCGCGCCACCACGACGCCCGGGCGTCGACGAGCCGGAACAGCGCGCGGCCGCCGGTGCGGCCGGGCTCGCGCTCCCACCGGTCCCGGCGCGCCCACTGACGCAGCGTGCCGGGCTTCACGTCGAGGTAGCGGGCGAGCGCGGGCAGGTCCATCCACGCGTCACCGAGGCGGCCGCCGAGCGCGCGGAGCTCGTCCTCGCCGCGCCACGAGGTCGAGCAGCGGGCGCAGCGGGCGTCAGCGCCGAACGCGCGGGCCCGCACCTCGCCGCCGCACGGCGTGGCGAGCTCCACGGGCGTGAGGTCGGCGAGCTCGTCGGGGTCGAGCAGCTCGGCCGGCAGGAGCGGGCACGCCCCGACGGGCACGGTCTGCTCGGCCTCGCCGAGGGCGCGCCGCACGTGCGCGAGGCTCCCCCGGATCGCCGCGGCGAGGTCGGGCAGCTCCCACCACGCCGCGAGCTCCTGCACGGCGTCCGGGTCGAGGTCGCCGTAGCCGGCCTCCCGGACGCGCTCGCGCCAGGTGCGCAGCACCACGGGGACGCCGATGAGGGCGCCGGGCTGGTCCGGGTCGGCGTAGCCGCGCCGGTCGGTGAGCGCGAGGACGTCGTCCCGGGCCGGCGAGCGGGAGCCGAACCCGGGCGCCCGGCCGCCGCCCTGCCCGCCGCCCTTCACCGGGGCCGGGGAGAGCCGGAGGTAGCCGTCGAGGAGCTCCTCAAGGGCCTCGCCGAGCCGGCGCGGGCAGCCGGGGCAGCACAGCGAGCGGGGCGTGGCCGGGCGGCGGTCGCACAGCACGCACAGCGCCGGGGCAGGGGCCGTCACGCGGCCGCCTCGCGGCCGGCGGGGGTGGGGCCGGGCTGGAGCCACGTCCACGGCCCGGGGACGGCGCCGTCGGCGCGCCAGCGCATCGGCCAGCCCATGCCGGAGCGTCGGTCCTCCCTCCAGCGCTCGGCGCTGGACGGAGGCGGCGGGTACAGCGGGTCGCCGGGCTGCCAGTCGGCAGCGGGCGCGGTGCGGTCGGGGGTGAGCACCGGGGTCCTTCCTGGAGTGCGGGGCGCGCGGCGCTGGGGGGAGCCGGCCGCGCGAGGTGGTGGTCAGGCCGTGGCCGCGGCGTACGCGAGCAGGGCGGCGGAGAGGTGCTCGGGCTGGGTGGGCCCGCCGACGGCGTGGAGGGCCTGGTGCAGGCGCTCCATCTGGTCGGGGTCGTCGGGGTCGAGGGTGACGAGCACGAGCCGGCGCGTCGTTGCGCCGGTCTCGCTGTTGCAGGTGGAGCAGGCCGGCCGGATGTTCGACCGCCGGTAGGTGCCGCCGCGGGCGCCGGGGACGCGCCGGTCGACGGTGAGCGTGTCGTCGGTGAGCTCGCACCCGCACCGGTAGCACGGGCAGGTGACGCCGTCGCCGAACGTGGCGAGGAGCCACGCGCGGCGGGCGGCCCGGTCGCGGCTGCTCCCACGCGCGTTGCTGTTCGACGTCCCCCGGTGCGTCCGTGGGAGCGAGGACGTCGTCACGCGGGCCTGCCCTGCCGACGGTCGATGGCACCCGCCCACGCGACGGCCACGGCGGCGACCTGGACGAGCTCGGTGCGCAGCGCGGCCGGGTCGCTCTCGCCGAACGCCTCGCCGACCTCCTCCGCGAGGATGTCCGCCCACGTGCCGACGCCTTCTGCGTGCCGGCGGTCGCAGGCCCTCCGCAGCACGCGGGCGACGAAGGCGCCCCGCTCCGTGCCCGTGCCGTCGTCGTGGTTCTGCTCGCCCCACCGCTCGTCCTGGCGGCGCCGCTCGGCGGCGACCTCGGCGAGCACCGCGGCGAGGGCGGGCGGCGGCGCCGGGATCTCGGCCCCGGGGAGCAGCTCCCGGCCCGCGCGCTGGTCGTCGAGCGCCCGCACGAGGTCGCGCGCTGCCTGGTCCGTGAGGTCGTCGCAGTACTCCAGCTCCCAGGCGTAGGCGGCGGCGCTCGCGTCCGCCTCCTCGCTCGACCGGCGCCGGAGGACGGCAGCGCGGAGCTGGTCGCGGGCGATCCACTCGCGCTGCTGCGCAGTCGGCGTCGAGGATGCGGCGGTCTGGTTCGTGGTCACGTGCTCTCCTTGGCGGTGAGGGTGCGCCAGATGCGGCGCAGGCGGGCGCGGTGCGCGGCCCGGTCGGGCCGCAAGTTGCTCGCGGTGAGCTCGCGGTGGCGGGCGACCTCGGCGAGCTGCTCGGCCTTCGCCCGCTCCCGCTCGACGAGCGCGCGCCGGGCCCGGATCAGGCGGGTCACGGCGGCCGGGGTGACGAAGCCGTCCGACTCCAGGTAGTGCGCGCGGATCGCGTCGACGGCCTCGGGGTAGGTCCAGCCGGCCCGGTCGGCGATGTCGGACCAGGCGATCTGCGTGAGCTCGTCGTCGGGGTCGATCCGGCCGTCGAACCCGAGGGCGACGACGAGCAGCGCGACGACCTCCGTCGGGCCGAGCGCGGCCGGGACGACGGGCTCGCCGTAGTGGACGAGGTCCGGGTGTGACCACGGCTCAGGAGCGGTCACGAGCCGGCCCCGATCGCGCGGGCCGGCCGGATCACGCCGGGCCCGTAGCGCTGCTCCGCGGCCGCCACAGCCGCGCGGGCGCGGTCGGTGCGGCTCGGGCGCCCGGCGGGGCGCCTGGACGCGGCAGGGGCGTTCTCAGCGGCCCGCCGAATCCAGTTGCGGAACGTCGCGTCCCAGTCGAGCTTGCGGCCCTTCGCCCCGGGGATCGCCGTCCAGTAGTCGGTGAACTTCCGGAACTCCGCCACGAGGTCGACCGTCGGGCACTCGGCGGCGAGCTGCTCGCGGACGGCCGGGGACGGCCTCCAGGCCGGGTCGAGCCGGGCGCCCCGCGTCGAGCGAGCGGGGGGCCCCGCACGAAGTGCGGGGGGGTCTGTAGTTACTTCTTCCTCTACCTCTACCTCTGCACTAGGACCCGCATGCGCAGCGCTTACGACCCGCATGCGATCCGCAGTGCGATCCGCAGGAATCTCCGGATCGGATGCGGGCGGCATGCGATCCGCAGTGCGATCCGCACCCGATCCGGACGGGGCGTCGTCGACGTCCGCAGGCGGCTCCGCATCCCGCACGGATTCCGCAGTGCGATCCGCATGCGATCCGTAGGAGGCGCCCTCTGACGTGGCCGAACGTCGGCGGGAGTGCCGGACGTTCGCCGCCTTACGGCCCGCCTCGCGCGCCGCCTCGACCTGCTCGCGGCTCTGGTTGTGCTGGAGGTAGTCGTGCACGTACGCGTGCCCGGCCGGGGGCTGCGGGCACCGCGGGCAATCGTGCCCGGGCAGGTGCCACGCGCCCGCGGTGACGAGCTGGTCGGCGACCGGGCGGGCGACGGACGCCTCCCGGAGCACCCCGGCGACCGGGATGACGCCGTCGGTGAGGTGCCGGCGGCTGTAGAGGATGGCGACGACCCACGTCCAGCCGGCCGGGGCCGGGTCTTCCATCGCGGCCAACTTCGGGTGCTGGGGCAGGTCGGTGGCGATCTTCGCCCACTCCCGCGTGTCGGCTTTCCTGCTGGTCATGCTGCGTGTCCTCCTCTCAGTGTGTGGTGGGACCGCAGGTCGTAGGTGTCGAGCCAGCGGCAGACGGTGTACTCGGTGGCGCGGACGCGGTAGGCGATCTGCCGCACGCTCCAGCCGTCCCGGACGAGCGCGCCGAGCACCTGGCGGCGCTCGTCCGGGGTGAGGGACTCGGCGGGCTCCCAGCCGCCCGCGACGGCGGCCATGAGCAGCCGCCTGCGGGCGGCCGGGGCCCGCATCAGAACGGGGGCTCGTCGTCGACGGCGCGCCCGCTCGCGGGGGCGGAGCTCCACGGGTCGGGCGCGTCGTAGCTCGACGAGCGGCCGCCGGACGGGCGCTCTCCCCCGCCGCTGCGGCCGGCCTTCTCGACGCGGGCGACGGCGAACTTCAACGAGGCGCCGATCTCGGTCGCGTCGACCTCGTAGACGGTGCGCTTCTCGCCCTCGCGGGTCTCGTAGGAGCGCTGCCGCAGCTCGCCGGTCACCATGACGCGCTGTCCCTTGCGGAGGGACTCGGCGACGTTCTCGGCCATCTGCCGCCAGACCTGGCCGCGGATGAACGTGGCGTCGCCGTCCTCCCACTCGCCGCGGTCGTTCTTCCGGCGCGAGTTGCAGGCGATGTTGAAGGAGCACACCGCGGCCCCGGACGGGGTGAAGCGGAGCTCGGGGTCGGCGACGAGCGTGCCCGCCATCGTGATCTCGGGGAGACCAGCCATCAGAGGATGCTCCGATCGTGGAGGAGGTGGACGGACCCGTCGCGGTTGAGCAGCGACCAGCCGTGGAGGTGGAGCCGGACGGGCTGGTTCGCGGGGATGGCGAACCGGCGGACGAGGAACCCGGCGACGTACGCCGGGGTCGGGAACTGGCCGATGTCGGCGTGACAGGACCGGCAGAGGTCGAGGCCGTTGGACGGGCACCACACGCCGCCCTGGGAGCGGTTCTGGCGGTGGTGCCAGTCCGTCGCCCAGGCGGAGCCGCAGCGCTCGCACAGGCCCTCGGAGCGGGCGTGCACGAGCCGGCGGGCGACGTCCTCGGACACCTCCAGGTACTCGGGCGCGGGCGGGGTGCGGGCCTGCTCGGCGGCGAACAGCAGGGCGGCCGCGAGCACCTCGGGAGTCGGCGGGATCGCCGTCGGCGCGCTCATGCGTGCCTCCCGCCGGTCTGCGTGAGGGCGGCCTCGGCGCGCACCGTGGCGGCCATCGTGCGGCCGGTGTCGATCCGCCGGTCCAGCGTCTTCACGGCCTGCCGCAGCGACCGGACGGCGAGCTTCGCGACCTCCATGTCCAACCGGGCCTGGTGCGTCTCCACGAGCGCGTGTGCCTTCCGCATCGCCTCGGTGACGCGGCCCTCGACGTCCTCGCCCGCGACGAGGAACGCGCGGTTGTAGGCGAGCTCGTACGCCTCGGTGAGCCGGGTCGCGTCCTCGTCGGCGATCGCGAGCGCGTCGGTGAGCTCCTGGAGGCGCGTGCCGAGCCGGCCGAGCGCGGTCGCGACCTGCCCGGCGGTGGCCGGGACGAGGCCCTCGGCGATCGCGAGGTACGCGGCCTGCTGCTCGGTGGGCTCGGGCACGGCGAGCGGGACGAACGGGGCCCGCTCCTGCTCGGCCGGCGCCTGGTCGACGGCCTCGGCCGTCACCTCGGGGGCGGTCACATGATCTCCCCGGGGTCGGTGGCCGGGGCCGGGTCGTCGGCGGGGGCGGCGGGCCGCTTGCCGGCGAGCGACGAGGCGACGAGGTTGCGCAGCGCGAGCAGGGTGACGGGCTGCCGGGCGTCGACGTCGAGGCCGGCGCGCTGCTCCTCGGTGAGCAGGCCGGACACGTCGACCTGCGCGGCCGGGGAGTCGAACACCTCCTTCCACATCGCCCGCACGCCGTCTGCGTCGGCGGAGAGGAGGCGGGAGGCGAGCTGCGCCGCGGCGAGGTTGAGCGCCCGCTCGGACGGCTGCCCGGGCGCCTGCTCGCGCGGCTCGGTGGCCGGGCGGCCGGCGGCGGCACGGTCCCCGCGCTGCACGTCGGACGCGTCCGGGTCGGGGTCGTCGGTGGGCAGGGCGAACGTCTGGAGCAGTGCGGTCCGCATCGCGACGGACATCGCCTTCGCCGTGCCCTTGTCGGAGTCGTCCATCGACTCCCCCGGGGTGACGACGGACAGCCTGTCGCCGAGCGGCCCGATGAACGTGAACCGCACGCGGACGGTGACCTCGCGGGCTGGCTTGTCGCGGCTCGTCCGGACGTCGCGGTACTGGACGTCGAGCA
>DATCMN010000416.1:0-2674 GCA_036563405.1 Naasia sp.
CTCGTCCCGCTGCCGGAAGGGGAGCTCGAGCGACTCGATGAATGCGTGCGCGAGCCGATCCGCATTCCGGGCGGCATCCAGCCCTTCGGCGCGCTGCTGGTGGCGGACGCCGAGGATCTGACGGTGCTGCAGGCGAGCGCCGGCGCCGGGGGATTCCTCGGTACTGACACCGTGCTGCAGGGCGCCGCGCTCGCCGACGTGCTGCCGCCCGATGTCGTCGAGGCCCTGCGCGACGTCCTCGCGGACGAGCCCGGCGCCGCGAACCCCGTCTCCGCGCTCCTCGGCGGGCGGGAGTTCGACATCGTCGCGCACGTCCGAGGGGGGCGCGCCATCCTCGACTTCGAGCCGGCCGAAGGGGCCGCCGCCGACGCGCCGGTGCAGGCGATCTACGCCGCCACCCGCCGCCTGACGCGCACGCGAACGCCGGCCGAGCTGTACGACGCCGTGGCCCGGGAGCTGTACGCGCTGTCCGGGTTCGACCAGATCCTCGTCTACGCCTTCCACGCCGACGGGCACGGCGAGGTGGTGGGGGAGGCGCTCGCCGACGGGATGGAGTCCTACCTCGGACTGCACTTCCCGGCGTCCGACATCCCCGAGCAGGCCCGCCGTCTCTATCTGACGAAGCTGTCGCGGGTCATCGCCACGAGCGACTACGAGCCCGTGCCGCTCGACCCGGCGCTCGACCCCGTCACCGGTGACCCCGTCGACCTGACGCTCGCCGAACTCCGGAGCGTCTCCCCGCACCACCTCCAGTTCATGCGGAACATGGGGCAGGGCGCCACCATGTCGTTCTCGATGATCAGCAACGGCGAGCTCATCGGCATGATCACCTGCGCGCACCGCGAGCCGCGGCGGCTGCGCTACCTGCAGCGGCAGGGTTATGAGCTGCTCGCCTCCCAGGTCACGCTGCAGCTGGCCGCCATGAGCGAGATCCGCCGGCTCCGCGATCAGGAGCAGGTGCGCCGGACGCGGGAGCTGCTCGCCGCCCAGGTGCTGGGCACGGAGGACGTCGCCGCGGCGCTCCTCCGCGGCGAGGTGACGATGAAGGACCTCGTCGAAGCGGACGCCGTCGCGGTCTACACGGGCGGCCGCCTCGTCAGTGACGGTGCGGCACCGAGTGAGGCGCAGGTCGCCGAGCTCCTCGCGATCCTCGACGCCGACGGGATCCGCGCCGCTGTGACGACCGACGCCCTGCCCGCCGACCGCCCGGAGATCGCCGCGACCCTGCCCGGGGTGGCGGGGCTCATCGCCCTTCCGTTCGGTGCCGAGGGCTCCTACCTGCTCTGGTTCCGGCGCGAGATCGTGCAGACCGTCAACTGGATGGGCGACATGACGCCGTCGAACCGGCTCACCCCGCTCTCGCCGCGCAACTCGTTCTCCCTCTGGGCGGAGAGCGTCACCGGCAGGTCACTGCCGTGGCACGGGCGGGACGCCGACGCACGGGAGCTCGCCCGGGATGTGGACGCCGCCCTGTTGCGCCGGGCCGAGTCCCAGCTGTCCCACCTCGGCCTGCACGACGCCCTCACCGACCTGCCGAACCGCCGGCTGCTGATGCGCCGCCTCGAGGAGTTCCTCGACGAGGGGCGGGAGGGGCTCGCGCTGATCTTCCTCGACCTCGACGGCTTCAAGGCGGTCAACGACACCCTCGGGCATGAGGCCGGCGACGAGCTGCTGGTGCAGGCCGGGCGCCGCATCGTGGCGTCCACCCGCGGCGGCGACATCGTGGCCCGGCTCGGCGGGGACGAGTTCGTGGTGCTCTGCGAGCGCGCGGAGTCGGGGGCGGCTGCGCAGATCGCCGAGCGCATCCGCACCGAGTTCCAGGCACCCTTCGTGGTCCGGGACTCGTCGGTCGCGGTGACGGCGTCGGTCGGCATCGCGGCGGCGACGCCCGGCAACCGTGCGGCCGAGCTGCTGCACGCTGCCGACGCGGCCATGTACCGGGCGAAGCGCACGGGCCGGAACCGCGTCGTCACGGCCTGACTCCGCGAGATGGCAGTTGAGGCTGTCATCTCGCCGAGATGGCAGCCGGAATTGCCATGTCACCGTGCGCTGGATCCGCGTCCGGATCGGCCCCCGTCCGGTGCAGCGATCAGGTGGTCGCCCACCGGGTGCTCGCGAGCCTCTCGCCGAACGCGCCGAAGGCCCGCCGGGCTCCCTCGACCACGCGGTCGCCGTCGCCCGCGGCCTCGCCGAAATTGTCCACGGCCGCCTTGAGCGCCTGCCACGGCCGGGGGTGCCCGCGCCCTTCGCTGCGGAAGAAGGCGACCGGCGCATCCGGCACCGCTTCCGCGATCTGCGGAGCCAGGTACTTGCCGCCGAGAGTGGACCCCTCGACGACGTAGAGGGTGCCGAGCGCCTCCTCGAAGCCCGCGATGCCGATGGGCTCACCCGGGGCAGGGGCTTTGGCGCCCAGCGCGGCGAGATCCTGGGTCAGCAGCGCGGACCTGCGGTGGGCGGCGAGGTCGACGCCGAGCGCCGTGAACCGACTCCGCCAGCGCGGGTCGTCGAGCTCTGCCTCGATGGCGGCGTGGAAGGCCGCAAGCCGGGTCAGCAGGCGGACGTAGTCGTCCCGGCTCCGTACCGAACCAGGCAGTCCCACCCGGGCTTCGATGTCGGCGTGGAGGTCGCGGTTGTCGGCGCGCAGTCGCGCGGTCAGGCTCTGCATCCCCGCCAT
>DATCMN010000067.1:0-2631 GCA_036563405.1 Naasia sp.
GGACGCCGAGGAGGAGGCGGAGGCGCCCGCCGGGCCGACCGCCTCGGTCGAGTCCACGATGGCGCTGCTGACCACTGTCGAGGCGCTCGCCGGGCGCCGGATAGCCGCGTTGCACGGCCGGATGACCGCCGATGAGAAGGACGCGGCCATGCAGGAGTTCGCGGCCGGCCGCATCGACGTGCTCGTCTCCACGACGGTGATCGAGGTGGGCGTCGACGTGCCCAACGCGTCCACCATGGTCGTGCTCGACGCGGACAGATTCGGGGTCTCGCAGCTGCACCAGCTCCGGGGGCGCGTCGGCCGCGGCGGCGTGCCCGGCCTCGCGCTGTTCGTGACCGCGGCGGAGCAGGGCACCCTGGCGCGGGAGCGCGTGGAGGCCGTCGCGAGCACGCTGGACGGCTTCGAGCTCGCCCAGATCGACCTCGAGCTCCGCCGGGAGGGCGACGTGCTGGGCGCGACCCAGTCGGGCGGCCGCTCGTCGCTGCGCCTCCTGCGCGTGGTCCAGGACGCTCAGCTGATCGCCGACGCCCGCGCGGCCGCCGCCGACCTGCTCGACGCCGACCCGATCCTGGCCGGCCATCCGGCGCTCCGCGAGGCGATCTCCCGCCGTCTGGACGAATCCGCGCGGGAGTTCCTGGCGAAGAACTGAGGCGGGGTCGACGAGATGCCAGTTGTGGCTGCCATCTCGTCGACATGGCAGCCACAACTGCCGAGTCGCGGGCCGTGCGGGCCGCTGCGGGTACGGGGCGGTACGCCGATCGGCCAGCGCGGGTGCATCTAGCGGATGACCTCGCTCCCACCCGCGGGCGACGACAGCGCCGCCGGGCTCGCGTTGGCTGGGAGCATGACATCCCGCACCGCATCGCGCACCGCATCCCTCCTCCTCGCCGGCGCAGCTCTGGCCCTGACCGTTCCGCTGCTCGCCGGCTGCCAGGCCTTCGGCGTCAACGAGCAGTACGGAGCCAGCTACTCGACGGTCGCCGATATGGAGGACTCCTGGGATTCCGCGCGGATCCCGCGCCTCGTCCCCGCGGACGCCGAGAAGATCCGCATCGGCTACAACACCATCGACGAGGGCGCCATGCTCGCCTTCACCTCGAACGGCGTGATCACCGCGGACTATTGCGAGCCCGGTGCCGTCGACGGCGCGCCCGCCTTCGAGCCGCGCTGGTGGCCGGCCGACGAACTCCCCGGCGAGGGCTACACCTGCGGCGACTGGACCGTCGTCGAGGTCGACGGCGAGTACCTGGTGTGGGACTGAGTCCGCCGCGCCGACCCGCCTCACCGACCCGGTGCTCCGACCCGCCGCGTTGTGACCGTCTGTAACGCTCCGGTAACGCGCCCCCGTTAGGGTTGGACCCATGCGCAGGATCGCCGTCGTTCCTGGGTCATTCGACCCGGTCACCCTTGGCCACATGGATGTGATCGAACGAGCGGCCCGGCTGTTCGACGAACTGCATGTGCTCGTCGTCCACAACCCGGACAAGACGGCGCTGCTGCCGCTCGGGAAGCGGGTCACCCTGCTCGAGCGGAGCATCGCCGAGGCGCGCATCGAGGGGGAGATCCGGGTCGCGTCCTGGAGCGTCGGACTCCTCGTCGACTACTGCACGGATGTCGGCGCGAGCGTGCTGATCAAGGGGATCCGCTCCCAGGTGGATGTGGCGTACGAGACGCCGATGGCGATCGTGAACCGGAACCTGGCGCACGTCGAGACGGTCTTCCTGCTCCCCGACCCGGCGCATGCGCACGTGTCGAGCTCGCTGGTGCGGCAGGTCGCCGCGCTGGGCGGCGACGTCGCCCCGTACGTGCCGGCCGCCGTCGCGGAGTTCCTGCAGCCGAGCACCTCACCGGATCTGCTCAGCACGGCCCGCCCGGAGTAGTCCTCCTCCTCGACCCCGTCCCGTCGGCGCGGTGGAAGGATGGGGAGGTGGGTACCCTCTCGATCGGCTACGCGGCGCCGCTCGAGCAGTTTCCGCCGGCCGAGGCTGTCGCCCTGGCGGCGCACGCGGAGAGCCGCGGCTTCTCCGGCGTGATGGCCGCGGACCATTTCCAGCCGTGGGTGCCCGCGCAGGGGCAGGGGTCCTTCGTCTGGAACGTGCTGACCGCGATCGCCGAGCGCACCGTCGGCGACCTCGGGCCGGGCGTGACGGCGCCGACGTTCCGCTGGCACCCCGCGGTGGTGGCGCAGGCGTCGGCGACGCTCGCCGCGATGTACCCGAACCGGCACTGGCTCGGCATCGGGTCGGGCGAGGCGCTCAACGAGCACATCGTCGGCCAGTACTGGCCGGAGGCGCCCGAGCGGATCAACCGCATGTTCGAGGCGGTCGAGGTCATCCAGAAGCTGTTCACCGGCTCCCGCGCCGGACGGGACGTCAAGCATTCCGGCCCCTTCTTCCGCCTCGAGTCGACGCGGCTGTGGACTATGCCGGAGATCCTCCCGCCGATCCTGGTGGCGACGGCCGGCCCGGTGACGGCCCGCCGGGCGGGGCGCCACGTCGACGGGCTCATCACCATGGGCGCGCCGGTCGAGAAGGTGGCGGCCCTCTTCTCCCGCTTCGACGACGGCGCGCGCGAATCCGGCCGCGCCACCCCGACGGCGAAGGTGCTTCGCCTCGACCTGTCCTGGGCGCC
>DATCMN010000418.1:0-5633 GCA_036563405.1 Naasia sp.
CCACTACTGCCAAGTCGCGGCTGCGGCGGCGCTAGACGCTCAGTCGGCGAGGTGCGCGAGGAGGCTGATCGGCCGGTGGTCGGATGCGCCGGCGGGCAGGACGTCCACCCTGTCGATGTCGAACCGGGTGGACGTGACGAAGTCGAAGTAGCCCGAGAAGAACTTGTAGCGGAAGTAGGTGGGCTCCGTGGAGCGCATCAGCGAGTAGCCGGAGGTGGTGAGGTGGCGCTCGAGCCCCCGGATGAACCAGGGGTAGTTGAAGTCGCCGACCATGAGCGCCGGCAGGTCGTGCGCGAGCGAGCGCATGCCCTCGTGCGCTGCCGCGATCTGCTTGCGCCGCAGTGAATTGGACGCGGTCAGCGGGGCGGCGTGGAAGGAGCCGGTCAGCATCTCGCGGCCGGTGGTGGTGTCCAGCAGGTGGGCGGCGAGAAGACGCTCGTTCGCGGGCGCGAGGATCCGGTCGTGCAGCGACTTCTGCACCGCGAACACCTGGGTGTTCTTCACCTGGAAGCGGTCCTCGCGCACGTAGATGGCGAGGCCGAGGCGGTTCTTCTGTGTTGCACCGGCCAGTGCCAGATGCGACACCCGCTGCGGCAGCTCCTCGGTGTCGCACTCCTGGAGCGCGAGCACGTCCACGTCGTGCGCCGTGGCCAGCTCTTCGAGCTCCCCCGCGGCCGTGTGCTCCAGCAGGTTGTAACTGACGACCCTCAGCGCCCCGCTCCTTCCGATCCCCCGTCCCGAAACCCTACCTCGCGGCCGGAAGACGGCCGGGTACCGTCGGGCCATGCAGAGCACGCCACCCCGCGACGGGGAGCACCGCGGCCCGCGCCCGCCGCGGGGTGTGCGCGAGGATGGACGCGTGACAATGGGGCGACCCTGATGGCCGACCTCGCGAAGGTGGCCGACGAGCTGTACGCGCTGCTGCCCGCCGACTTCACGGCCGCGCGGAACAGCCGCGCGAAGGAGCTGCGCTCGGTGGACCGGAGGGTGGCGGACCAGGTGGCGAAGCTGCCGAAGCCGTCCGTGTCCGCGTGGGCGGCCAACGTCCTCGTCCGCCGCAAGGGCGCGGAGATGCAGCAGGTGCTCGACCTGGGCGCTCAGCTGCGCGCCGCCCAGGAGCATCTTGACCCGGCCGCGCTGCGTGAGCTGTCCGGTCAGCGGCGGAAGCTGGTCGCTGCGCTCGCCCGCGAGGCGGTCAACCTCGGCGAGCAGCTCGGCCAGCGGGTGGGTGGGCCGGCCGCCGAGGAGCTGGAGCAGACTCTCTCCGCCGCGATGGCCGACCCCTGGGCGGCGACCGCTCTGCTGAGCGGCCGACTGGTGCGCCCCCTGCAGTCCGTGGGTCTCGAGAAGGTGGACCTCGCGGGCGCCGTCGCCGGCCCGCCGCCCGACGGCTCCGGCACGCGCCGAGGGACGGGCACCCGCCCCCAGGAGGACGACGACGCGAAGGATGCGGACGACGCGGAGGATGCCGATGGCGCCCCGCAGCCCGCCGACGCGGTGACCGGGACGGGCGGACGGAGCGCGAAGGACGCCGACAAGCGGGCCGCGGCGGAGGAGCGCGAGCGCAAGGACCGAGAGCGGGCGGAGCGGGAGCGCAGGGATCGGGAGCGGCGCGAGCGGGAGGCCGCCGAGGCTCGCGCTGCGGTCGAGGCCGCCGAGGCGGAGGTGGCTGAGGCTCGCGAGCACCTGGACGAGGCCGAGCGGGAGCGCGCAGCCGCCGTCGAGCGGCGCAGCTCCCTCCGCGAGCGGCAGCGTGCCCTCGAGGACGAGCTCGCCGAGGTGGAGCGCAGCATCGCGCAGGCGGGCCGCGCGATCACCGCGGCCGGCGCCGAGCGCGACGACGCGGCGGACCGGGTGGACCGGGCGGAGAGCCGCTTGACCCACGCACGAGCGCGCGCCCGCGACCTGGCACCCTGACCGGAAGGAGCATCATGCGATTCGGACTCGTGGGCACCGGCTTCTGGGCCGAGACCTGTCACGCTCCGGCGCTCGCCGCGGCACGCGGGGTGCAGTTCGCCGGTGTGTGGGGACGGGACCCCGCGAAGGCCCGCGCACTCGGCGACGAGTTCGGAGTGACCGCCGCCGGCAGCTTCGACGAGCTGCTGTCCGGCGTCGACGCCCTCTCGTTCGCCGTGCCGCCCGACGTCCAGGCGCCGCTCGCCGCGCGGGCCGCGGATGCCGGCCGGCACCTCCTCCTCGAGAAGCCCGTTGCCACCTCGCTGCCGGCGGCCGAGGATGTGGTGGCCGCGGCGGACCGCACCGGCGTCGCGACGCTCGTGTTCCTCACCAATCGCTTTTCACCGGAACTCGCCGACTGGGTCGAGGAGGTCGCCGGCTCGGAGTGGACCGGCGCCGTCGCGAACTGGGTGGTCGGCCCGATCGACGCGCCGGACAACCCCTTCCGCGGGTCGGCGTGGCGCCGGGAGCGCGGGGCGCTCTGGGATGTGGGGCCGCACGCCCTGTCGCTGATCCTGCCGGCCATGCCGGCGATCGAGTCGGTCTCCGCCACCGCCGGCCGCGCGGACCTGGTCGCGATGACCCTCCGCCACGCCGGCGGGGCGGTCACGACGCTGACGCTGACGATGCACGCGCCCCGCGGCGCCGACTTCGTCGACCTCCGCCTCTGGGGTCCCGCGGGCATCGCCCGGAAGCCCGAGTCGTCGACGAGGGCGGTCGACGCGCTCGCGAACGCCCTCGGAAGTCTCGTGTCGATGGCGGAGTCGGGGATCCGGTCCGCACCGTGCGACGTGCGGTTCGGGCGGGACATCGTGCGCATCCTGGCCGCCGCGGAGCACAGCGCCTCCACCGGGTCGGCCGTCCCCCTCGGCTAGGACGTTCCGGCTCGGAAGCTACGGCGCGACGCACCTGTCGAGCCGGAACGTACTCGTTTCCGGCTATTCGGAGGGGGTGCGGCGCGGCTCGCGCACCGCGCCCGACACCAGGCCGCCCACCAGGACGAGGACCAGCACGACGAGCAGCGCCAGCAGGATCCCGAGTTGCTCGCCGAGGAAGCCGATCACCGGCGGCCCGACGAGGAACGCCAGGTAGCCGATGGTGGCGACGGCCCCCACGCGGGCCGCGGCCTTCGCCGGATCGTCCGCCGCGGCCGACATGCCGACGGGGAAGCCCAGTGCGGAGCCCAGACCCCAGAGCACCGCGCCGACGACCGCGAGCGCGGGGTCGGGAGCGAAGATGACCGCGAGTAGACCGACGGCGGCGAGCCCGAAGGACGACCGCACCACCGGCACGCGGCCCCAGCGGTCGAGCGCCCGGACGCCGAGGAGTCGGCCCGCAGTCATCGCGGTGAGGAAGGCGCCGAGCACGAGTGCGCCGCCCTCCTTGCTGATCTCGTGGCCGTCCACCATCGCGAGCGTGAGCCAGTCGTTCGCCGTGCCCTCCGAGAAGGCGGCGCCGAGCACGACGAGGCCGATGAGCATCGTCGCGAGGTCGAGCCGCAGGCGGGGCCGTCCGCTCGACCCGGGGGCGGCGGGCTCGGCGGCCGGCGTCCCGATGTGCTCGGACTGCAGCGGCCGGGCGCCGATGAAGAGCCCGACGACGACGACCGCGGCCACTATCGCGAGGTGCACCGAGATGGGCACATCGAGTGCCTCGGCGAGGGCCCCGAGCCCGGCGCCGAGCATCGTGCCGAAGCTGAAGAAGGCGTGGAAGATCGGCATCACGTTCCTGCCGAGCGCGCGCTCGTTCGCGGCGCCCGACACGTTCATCGCGACGTCGCAGATGCCGCTTCCGGCGCCGAACAGCGCGAGGCCGGCGAATACCACCCAGAACGCGCCGGCCGACGCGCCGAGCCCGGCGACCACGAGGCCCGCCATGGCGGCCGAGAGGGTCACGAGCATGGTGGGCCGGGCGCCGAGGCGGGCCACGATCCGGCCCGAGAGCAGGAGGCCGGACACCGACCCCACCGCGATGCCGGCGAGGATCACGCCCATCTGATCGGTGCTCGCGCCGAGGGAGTCGCGCACCGCGGGGATGCGGGACGCCCAGGTGGCGAATGCGAGGCCGGGCAGCAGGAAGATGAGGAACACGGCGTTGCGCCACGCGACGAGCTGGCGCCGGGTGAGGCCGTGCTCGGCGAGGACGGGCGACGACGCGGACATGCTGGGAACCCCCGGGAAGCGGTGACGACAAAAGCTCGAATCGATTCGATCGAACCGATTCGACTACGCTAGCGGCCCATGACCGAGCGAGCAATGCCGGAACCGCCGCCGGGGGCGCCGCGCCCCACGCTGGCGGCCGTCGCCGAGCTCGCGGGCGTCTCCGCATCCACCGCCTCCCTCGCCTTCAGCGGCTCCGGCCCCGTCTCCCCCGCCACCCGCGAGCGCGTGCTCGCCGCCGCCGAGCAGCTGGGCTACGGCGGACCGGACCCGCGCGCGGCCTCGCTGCGGCGCGGGCGCAGCGGAGTGGTCGGCGTCGTGATGGAGGACCGGCTCGCGGACGCCTTCCGCGACCCCATCAACGTGGCGATGCTCGACGGCATCGCCGAGGAGGCCGGCGCCTCCGGGTCCGCGCTCCTCCTGCTCACCGAGGTGGGTGGCGCCGATGCGGTGAGCCTCGCCTCGGCGCCGATGGATGCGGCGATCCTGGTGGGCTGCAGCACCCGGCTCGACGAGTCGGTGGCGCGACTCCGCCGGCGCGGCCTGCCGATCGTCGCCATCGAGGCGGAGGCGCAGCCGGGCGTGCTGCCGATCGGACTCGACAACCGCGACGCCACGGCCCGCGGGGCGCGGCACCTCCGGGAGCTCGGCCACGTGCGCGTGGCGGTCGTGGCGCTGCCGCTGGTGGCGGGGCAGGAGCTGGCCGAGCTTCCCGACGACTGGGAGGAGCACAGCACGTCGCACACGGCGATCGAGCGCCTCCGAGGCGCACGCGATGTCTACCCGGGGGTGACGGGCATCGTCGGC
Organism: Naasia sp.; assembly: GCA_036563405.1. Taxonomy (GTDB): domain Bacteria; phylum Actinomycetota; class Actinomycetes; order Actinomycetales; family Microbacteriaceae; genus Naasia. Next base: position 4,923 of record DATCMN010000418.1, read on the forward strand.
TACGGCAGCTCGGTCGAGGCGGGACTCGATGCGGGTCGCCTCCTGCTCGCGCGCTCGCCGCGGCCGACCGCGGTGCTGGCGCAGAGCGACCTGCTGGCGCTCGGCGTACTCCGGGCAGCCGAGGAGGCCGGTCTCGCCGTCCCGCGCGATGTCAGCGTCGTCGGCTTCGACGGGGTGCGAGCGGAGCTGGTGCGGCCGTGGGACCTCACCACCCTGATCCAGCCCGCCCAGGAGAAGGGCCGCGCCGCGGGCGCCGCCGTGGTGCGCATGCTGGCGGGGGAGCAGCCGGACCCGGTGTCCTTCACCTCCGAGCTGCACCTCGGCACGACCTCGGGTCCCGCGCCCGCCTGAGCCCCCGAGAGGCGTCAGACGACGGCGCCGAGGGCCGGCTCGAGCGAGCGCGGCGCGTCGGCGACCCCGTCCCACACCTCCGCGAGGATCTCGACGGCCCGGATCGTCGACTCCGCGCCGGCGGCGAACGGGATCCGCAGGTGGCGCTCGAACGCGCCGTCGAGCCCGAACCACGGGCCGGCTGCGATCCGGAGGCCCCGCGACCGCGCCGCGATGGCGAGCTGAGAGCTGGCCGGAGCGTCGAACCGGACCCAGGTGGACAGCCCGCCCTCGATGCGAGGCACATGCCACTCGGGCAGCAGTGTGTCGAGGGTCGCCCGCAGCGCATCCCGCGCCGCTGCGTGCTCACGCCTGCGGTGC
>DATCMN010000070.1:0-4722 GCA_036563405.1 Naasia sp.
AGCGCCAACGAGCGCCGCGGCCTGTCGCTCGCTACGGTCGATCCGGACGTGGAGATCGGCACCGAGCTCCGCGTCCTGTGGGGCGAGGACCCGAACACGGAGAAGACGTCCGCGAACCCGCACACGCAGGCCGAGGTCCGCGTCGTGGTCAGCCCGGTGCCCTACTCGGTCACCGCGCGCACCGAGTACCACGGCGGCTGGCGCAGCGCCAACGCGTGACCCGAAGAAGCCGTCGAGGAGGAGTGCAGTGACGATACCCACCACCGAAGCCCGCAGTGAGAAGCGGCGCATCGAGGCCGCGAGCGATCCGGCGTCGAGCGTGCGGCTCATCATCTCGGGAGAGGACCGGCCGGGGATCGTCGCAGCGGTGTCCACACTGCTGCACGAGGCGGGCGCGAACATCATCACGCTCGACCAGTACTCCACCGACCCGGAGGGCGGTCGCTTCTACCAGCGCACCGTCTTCCACCTCGACGGCTTCTCGGCCAACCGTCCCGCGCTCGAGAGGCTGCTCGACGAGCGGCTGGCGACGGGCCTGGGCCTCACCTGGGAGCTCAGGCCCGTCAGCCAGCTGAAGCGGGTCGCGATCTTCGCCTCGAAGTCCGACCACTGCCTGCTCGACCTGCTGTGGCGGCACCGCCGCGGCGAGCTGCCGATGACGGTGACCATGGTGGTCTCCAACCACCCCGACCTCGCCGAGGATGTGCGTCAGTTCGGCATCCCGTACTTCTACGTCCCGGTCGACAAGGCCGATCGTGGAGCCGCGGAGCGCCGGCACCTGGAGCTGCTGCAGGGGAACGTGGACCTCGTCGTCCTCGCCCGGTACATGCAGATCATCACCGGCGACTTCCTCGAGGAGGTGGGCGTGCCGGTCATCAACATCCACCACTCCTTCCTCCCCGCCTTCATCGGCGCGGGGCCGTACGCGAAGGCGAAGGAGCGGGGCGTCAAGCTGATCGGCGCCACCGCCCACTACGTGACCGAGGACCTCGACGAGGGCCCGATCATCGAGCAGGACGTGGTTCGCGTGAACCATGCCGACTCGGCCGCCGATCTGCAGCGCCGCGGCGCCGACGTGGAGCGCCAGGTGCTCACCCGTGCCGTCGAGTGGCACTGCGAGGACCGGGTCCTGCGGGACGGCAACACCACGATCGTCTTCCGCTGAGCCGTGCGACGCCCGCTGTCAGGAGACGGCGGGCGTACCCGGCCGCGCGGGGGCGTCCACGTGCTCGTCGTGGCCCTCCAGGTACTCCATCGACCGGACGGACGAGTTGACCAGGTGGCGGTAGACGCCGCCCGGCCGCGCGCCCGGATGATCGGACGGGAGGTAGCTGCGCAGCAGCGCCTCGGAGATGCTGGCGGCGGCGCGCCGCAGCAGCAGCACGTAGTCGGCAGGCGAGTTGCCGTCGTTCGAGACCACCACGCCCAGGGCGCCGACCACCACGTTCTGCGATCCGCGGATGGGCACAGCGATGCCGCGCGTCCCGCCGTAGAGGAAGCCCTCGGTGACAGCGTGGCCCAGCCGCCGTGCCCGCAGCACGGCGTCGCGCAGCTCGGCCTCCGTGCTGATCCCAGCCTCCGTCTGCGGGTCCAGTCCGCGCTCCAGGATCCGCGGCACGAGGTCCTCGTCGGCCGCGGCCAGCAGCACCAGGCCGCTCGAAGAGTGTTGCAGGGGGATCCGGCCGCCGACCATCGAGCCGTTCACGACGGCGTCCCGGGCGGACAGCCTCTCGATGATGAGCACGTCCAGATCGCTGCGGACCGCGAGCTGGGTGTGCTGCCGCACCACCGATTGCACCGCCTGCAGGTGCGGGAAGGCGATCTCGCGCAGGCCGAGCACGCCGGGCGTCCGGCTGCCCATCTCCCACAGCCGCACCCCGATCCGGTAGCTGCGGTCCGGCATGCGCTCCAGCAGGCCGTGCTCGACGAGCTCCGCGACGATGCCGTGGGCCGAGGAGACGGGCACGTCCGCCCGCCGGGCGATGTCCGTCAGGGTCAGGAAAGGGGCGTCGATGCTGAACGAGTCGAGCACCCCGAGCACCCGGCTCACTGCCGAGATCCCCTTAGATCCGCGCGCCATTCCGCCTCCGGTAGAACCGTATTTCCTTCATGCGAAAGAGTCCATTCGGGCCCAGGAGCCGCTCCTAGACTGACCGCACTCCACCCCCTGCGACGCAGCCGTCGCAGCGAAACGAACCGAGGATGACGACGATGTCAGAGACTCTCGCCCAGGCGATCGCACGTGCAGGAAGCCCCGTCGAGCTGCTCCGCAACCAGAGCTGGCCCGCATTCACCTTCCCGGTGGCGCCCGAGTTCACGAACTGGCGTGACGAGCAGCGGGCTTGGAACACGACGGTCGCGCTGATGGACCAGTCGCACCACATGACGCAGCTGTTCATGCACGGCGCCGACGTGATCCCGCTCCTGCAGACCATCTCGCCGAACACCTTCGCCACCTTCCGCAAGGGCGTCGCGAAGCAGCTCATCTCCGTCAACAAGGACGGCTTCCTCATCGGCGACGGCATCCTCTTCTACAACGAGGAGGGCGAGGACGGGCTGGTGCTGATCGGCCACCACATCCTCATCGACTGGGTGCGCTACAACCTGGAGAAGGCGGAGGCCGACGGCAAGGACGTGCACCACCGCCTCGAAGCGAACTCGAACATGCGCGAGGGCGCGCCGCCCACCTTCTACCGCTACGAGCTGCAGGGCCCGCTCGCGAACGAGGTTCTCGCCAAGGTGCTCACCGCGCCCGCGCCCACGGTCAAGTTCTTCCACATCGGCGACTTCGAGATCGCCGGGACGCACGTCTACGGGCTGCGCCACGGCATGGCCGGCCAGCCCGGCTTCGAGTTCTACGGGCCCTGGGCGGACAGCGACCTGATCCTCGAGACGCTGATGGAGGCGGGCGCGGAGTTCGGCATCCGCCGGGTGGGCGCGAAGGCGTACTCCAGCTCGCCGCTCGAATCCGGCTGGGTGCCGACCCCGTTCCCGGCGATCTTCGAGGACGACTTCGCCGAGTACCGCGAGTGGCTGCCCGCGGCCCGCGCCGGCTCCGTCGCCGGGTCGCTCTACTCGACGGACATCGCCGACTACTACATGACCCCGTTCGACATCGGGCTGGGCCGCTCGGTGAAGTTCGACCACGACTTCCACGGCCGCGAGGCGCTCGAGCGGATCGCCGAGTCGCCGAAGCGCCGCAAGGTGACGTTGATCTGGAACTCCGAGGATGTCGCCGACATCATCCGCTCGCAGGTGGAGCCCGGCACGCCTGCGAAGTTCCTCGACTTCCCCAAGGCGCGCTATGGCTTCTACCAGATGGACGAGGTGCAGGCCGGCGGCAAGACGGTCGGCGTCTCGACCGACGCCGGGTACGTGTCCTTCGACCAGCTGTACATGTCGCTGGCCGCTCTCGACGTCGACCTCGAGGACGGCGCCGAGGTGGAGGTGCTCTGGGGCGAGGACCCGATCTCGCAGAAGCCGCAGGTCGACGCCGCGCACCGCCAGGTCCGCATCCGGGCGACAGTGGCGCCCGCGCCCTTCCATGACTTCGCGCGGACCGTGTACCGCGCGAACGCCTGATCCTCCCCGGAAGAGACAAGGAACAACGACGATGGCAATACCCACCAGCCAGCTGGTCGACGACTTCTCGCTCGAGATGACCGGCAAGGATGTGCCGGGACTGCTCGAGGCGGCGCCGATGCTGCCGCCCGGCAGCCGGATGAACGTCACCTTCCTCGGCAACGAGGACCTCGCGATGCGGATCGCCGCGTCGAAGGCCGTGCTCGAGCAGGGCCTCGTGCCTGTGCCGCACATCTCGGCGCGCCGCATCAAGAGCCAGGAGATGCTCGAGGAGTTCCTCTCGGCGCTCCAGTCCGTCGGCGCGAGCACCAACGTGTTCAGCGTCGGCGGCGACCCGCACTCGCCGGAGGGGCCATACGAGGGGGCCCTCGACGTGATCAAGTCGGGCCTGCTCCAGAAGTACGGCGTGCAGCACGTGTCGATCGCCGGCTACCCGGAGGGGCACCCCGACATCACCGAGAAGCAGCTGTGGGACGCCCTCGAGGGCAAGTTCGCGGTGCTCCAGGAGCAGGGGCTGCCGGGCACGATCCTCACCCAGTTCGGCTTCGACGTCGACCCCGTGGTCGCGTGGATCGAGCAGGTCCGCGCCAAGGGCATCGACCTGCCCATCCGGATCGGCGTGCCGGGCCCCGCGGGCATCAAGCGGCTCGTGACGTTCGCGGCGCGCTTCGGCGTGGCCTCGAGCGCGAGCATCGCCAAGAAGTACGGCTTCTCGATGACGAACCTGCTCGGCACCGCCGGGCCGGACAAGTTCATCACGGAGTTGGCGACGCGCCTCGACCCCGCGCGCCACGGCTCGGTGAACCTGCACTTCTACACCTTCGGCGGGGTCCCGGCGACTGCCAAGTGGGTCCAGGAGTTCCAGGGCAAGCTGGCCCCCGCCAACTGAGCCCCCCTGGCCTTCTTGCACCGCTCCGGCGGAAAGCATCAGCAACCGTTCCGCCGGAACGCTGCATCTCGGGAAGGCGGCGTTACGGCGCCCGCAGGATCGCCGGCCCGAGCCGCAGCACGCCGTCGCTGAGCGGGCCGGTGCGCAGCCCGCCGCGACCCCGGAACGCGCGGTGGGCACCAGCGCCGACAGTGACGTCCAGCCAGCCGCAGGGCCGGCACGCGCGCGAGTCACCGAACCGCACTTCGCCC
>DATCMN010000071.1:0-2428 GCA_036563405.1 Naasia sp.
TGTGACGGCTCCGTCGGGCTGGCAGGTCGTGTCCAACTCCCCCACGCCGGACCCGGTCGAGGCGGGAGAGGGCACCAGCCGGTGGGACTTCCCGCCGACCCCGGTGATCTCCTCCTACATCACCGCGCTCATCGCCGGCCCGTACGCCGTCGAGCGGCGCGAGCTCACCTCCTCCGACGGGCGCACCATCCCGCTCGGCGTCTTCTCCCGGGCCTCCCTCGCCCAGTACCTCGACACCGACTACATCGTCGAGAAGACCCGGCAGGGCTTCGAGTTCTACGAGCGGATCTTCGACTTCCCCTACCCGTTCGACAAGTACGACCAGCTCTTCGTGCCGGAGTTCAACGCCGGCGCGATGGAGAACGCGGGCGCGGTCACCTTCACCGAGAGCTACGTGTTCCGCTCCAAGGTCACCGACGCCATCCGCGAGCGCCGCGTCGTCACGATCCTGCACGAACTCGGCCACATGTGGTTCGGCGACCTCGTGACCATGCGCTGGTGGAACGACCTGTGGCTGAACGAGTCGTTCGCCGAGTACATCTCCACCCTGGCCACCGCCGAGGCGACGGAGTGGACCGAGGCGTGGACCACGTTCGCCGCCCTCGAGAAGAGCTGGGCCTACCGGCAGGACCAGCTGCCCTCCACCCACCCCATCGTCGCGACCATCAACGACCTCGAGGACGTGCAGGTCAACTTCGACGGCATCACCTACGCCAAGGGCGCCTCGGTCCTCAAGCAGCTGGTCGCCTGGGTCGGCCGGGAGGAGTTCCTCACCGGCGTCGCCGCCTACTTCCGGAAGCACCAGTACTCGAACACCGAGCTGAAGGACCTGCTCACGGAGCTGGAGGCGGCGAGCGGCCGCAACCTGACCGCGTGGAGCGAGAAGTGGCTCGAGACGGCGGGCGTCAACACCCTGCGGCCCGAGTTCGAGGTGGCGGAGGACGGCACCTACGGGCGCTTCGCGGTGACCCAGACGGCGCCCGAGGAGTGGCCGACGATCCGCCCGCACCGTCTCGCGATCGGCGGCTACAACCTCACCGACGGCAAGCTGGTGCGCGAGTTCCGGGTCGAGCTCGACATCGACGGCGAGCGCACCGAGGTCGCCGACCTCGTGGGCACTGCCAAGCCCGACCTGCTGCTGCTCAACGACGACGACCTCGCCTACGCGAAGATCCGGCTCGACGAGGACTCGCTGCGGGTCGCGATCGACTCGCTGTCGGCCTTCGAGTCGCCGCTCGCCCGATCCCTGGTGTGGGGCTCGGTGTGGGATTCGACCCGCGACGCGGAGACCGCCGCGAGCGACTACGTGCAGCTGATCCTCCGCAATGCGGGAGCCGAGACGGAGTCGACCACGCTGCGCACCGTCCTCGCACAGCTGCAGACGACCGCCGCGATGTACGTTGCGCCCGAGAAGCGGGCGGCGACGCTCGCGGAGGTCGGCGATGCGCTCTGGCGCCTGGCGTCCGAGGCGGAGCCGGGATCGGACGCCCAGTTCCAGTTCGTGAAGGCGTTCGCGTCCGTCGCGCACACGCCCGAGCAGCTGGACACCGTGCAGGCGGTCCTCGACGAGAAGGAGAAGCTCGACGGCCTCGACGTCGACACGGACCTCGGCTGGGAGCTGCTCATCGCCCTCGCCGCCGGCGAGCGCGCGACTGCGGAGGAGATCGACGCGGCTCTCGCGAGCGACAACACCGCGACCGGAGCGCAGTCGGCGGCGCACGCGCGAGCCGCGTTGCCCACTGCGGAGGGCAAGGACGCCGCGTGGCGGAGCATCGTGGACGAGGCGGGAGCGTCGAATCTCATAGTCCGGGCGACCGGACTCGGCTTCGTGCGCGCCGCCGACCCGTCCGTCCTCGCCGACTTCGTGCCGCGGTACTTCGACGCACTCACCGGGATCTGGGAGAGCCGGAGCTACGCGATCGCCTCGGGGATCATCACGGGCTTCTACCCGGCGACCCTCGCCGACCAGGAGCTGGTGGACGCGAGCCGCGCCTGGCTGGACGCCCACCCGGAGACCCCGGCGCTGCGCCGCCTGATCGTGGAGAACCTGGCAGGCGTGGAGCGCGCGCTCCGCGTCCAGGCTCGCGACGCCCAGTAGCCCGGACTGACAGCAACGTTTCGGCCTGACGGCAACGGTAGAACGTTGCCGTCAGGCCGAAACCGTCCCGACCAGCAGGGGCGGCCGGCGCCGGTCACTCCTCGACGTCGTCGAGCTCCTGGAAGAGGGTGACCTGGAGGCCCGCCGGGGCCGCCAGGCGCGCGTTCAACGAGTTCCACGGCGTCACCCGCGGCGAGGCGAGCACCTCGGCGCCCGCCTCCGCCAGCTCCGCGGTCACGCCGGCCGAGTCGTCCACCTCGAACGCCACCCGCAGATGCGGGCTGCGGACGCCGTCGGTCTCCACCGAGTCGATCAGACGCACCTGCGCCG
>DATCMN010000089.1:0-2335 GCA_036563405.1 Naasia sp.
GAGCGCCTGAGCGTGATGGGCGCCCGCCTCGTCCGGGCCACGGCGCAGGCCTGACGGGGCGACGGGCATCACGGCTCTCCGGAGCTCAGGCGGTCGCCGTGCCCTCGGCGTGCTCGGCCTCGACCTTCGCCCACTCCCGCCCGCGGTACGTCGCGAGGCGCAGCTCCTCGGCCTCGTCGAAGACGTACCACTCGACGCCGGGCTTGTCGGGGAGGGCGCCCCGGAGGTACTCGCCGAGGTAGTGCATCGGGGCCTCCCAGCCGGTCCCGACGCCGTAGCAGCCCGTGTCGGGGTCGTTGCGGAAGACGTCGGCGATCGACGCGTGCTCGAGCTCGAGCCACGTCGCATCGCTGCCGTCCGGCGTCAGGCGGACCTCGACCTGGTCGCTGTAGCCCCGGCCGTCCAGCGGGGTCCACTCCAGCCGCAGCAGACGCGGCGGGTCGCAGACGAGGATCTCCCCGCCGGCGTTGCCCTGCAGCTCGAACGAGCCGCCCGCGCGGAGATCGCCGCTGAGGGGCAGGAGGAACCGGTCGACGCGGTCCGGGGTGGTGATGGCCTTCCAGACGTCGGCGATCGGCGCCTCGTAGCGACGTCTGAGCACCGCGGTGCGGGCGGGGCCCGCGGGGATCTCGCGGGTGCCCATGGACCGCTGCACCGCGGTCAGGCTGGTGTCCTGGCTGGCGATCTCGCTCACGGTCGGTCTCCTTCGTGGGGCAGGTGGTGATGGATCTGGATGAGGTTTCCGCAGGTGTCGTCGAACACCGCGGTGGTGGTCTCGCCCATGCGGGTGGGGGGCTGGACGAAGTGGACGCCGAGGTCGCTCAGCCGCCGGTGCTCGGCGTCGACGTCGTCGACGGCGAAGGAGTGCAGCGGCACGCCGTCGGCGGCCAGCGCGTCCCGGAACTGCCGCACCGCGGGGTGGCTGGCGGGCTCGAGCACGAGCTCCACGCCGTCCGGGTCGTCGCGCGAGACCACGGTCACCCAGCGCTCGTCGCCGAGCGGGACGTCGTGCTTGGCGACGAATCCGAGCACCTCGGTGTAGAAGTCGAGCGCCTGCTGCTGGTCGTCGGCGAACACGCTCACCCAGGCGACCCTCATGCCGGTCCTCCTCGCCGCTGCGCCGGCGCTGCCGCGCTCCTGGGTGGGCCGGTCGTCCGGGCGCACGCCCAGCAGCCCGTCGAAGATCGGCTCGAGCGGCGCAGTGTCGAGGAAGAGCCGCTTGAACCGGCCTTCGCGCCGTGCGGTGACCAGGCCCGCCGCCTCGAGCACGTCGAGGTGCTGCGAGACCGCCTGGCGCGAGGACGTCAGGCCGCGGTTCGTCGCGAGGCGGGCGCACAGCTCGAAGAGCGACTGCCCCTCGCGGGCGCGCAGCTCCTCGACGATCGCGCGCCGCGTCGGGTCGGAGAGCGCCTTGAACACGTCGGCCACGGGCAGCACCTTAGGCAAGTAGCTGCTTGCCTGTCAAGCGCAAGCAAATACTTGCATGAGCGGACGGATCGCGCCCGCTGGTCGATCACCCGCCGAGACGCACGGCCGCGTCCTCCGCCGCGACGGCGGCGAGGGCGACGTGCTTCGCCGTCTCGTGCCCCTTGAGCCAGACGAGGGCCGTCTCGGAGAGCGGCATGTCGGCGATCGGCACGCCGACGACGCCGGGGTGGGGATAGGCCTCGAGGAACGACGGGACGGTGAGGTGGACGAGCTTGCCGAGCGCCACCGCGAACATCGCCTCCTCGATCGACCACACCTCCATCCGGGGAAGGGCCCGGCCCGAGGGCGTGCTGCGAGGCACGAGCGCGTCGGTCAGCTCGGCGGGGAGCCGCGGGTTGTAGGCCACGTGGTATCCGCCCAGCTCGTCGAGCTCGACCTCCTCGCGTCCGGCGAGGGGATGGTCGACCGACACCAGGGCCACGCGCGGCTCCCGGGAGAGGACGGGGCCCTGGACGAGCTCCGGGTCGTCGAGCGGAAGGCGGGTCGCGACGAGGTCGACCGCGCGGGTGCGCATCCACTCGCGCGGGTCCTGCGCGAAGCCGATGTCCACGACGTTGACGGCGCAGGCCGGGTGCTTGCGCTCGAACGCCTTGACGATCTCGAGGAACCGCGGCCCGCCCGATGTCCGCAGCGCCATCCCGACGGCCAGCGAGCCGGTGACGTCGGCGGCCATCGCCCGGGTGCGGGCGAAGGCCTCCTCGAGCTGCCGGTAGGCGGGCCCCAGGCCCGCCTGGAGGTGCTCTCCGAGCGGCGTCAGCGCGACGCGGCGGCTCGTGCGGTCGAAGAGCGCGCCGCCGACGCGGACCTCCAGCTGCCGGATGGCCTGGCTGACGCGCGAGGGCGTCAC
>DATCMN010000419.1:0-3468 GCA_036563405.1 Naasia sp.
GGAGGCGATGCGCGAGCTGGTGGCACGGGTGATGGAGGACGTCGCAGCGGAGGGCAGGCCGGTGATCGGCGTCACCGTCAAGGTGCGCTACAAGCCGTTCCTCACGAAGGTGTTCACCCGGAAGATCCCGCAGACCGACGATGCGGGGGCGGTGCTGACCCGCGCCCTCGAGCTGACCGGGAAGTTCGAGCCGGAGCGCCCCATCCGCCTGCTCGGCTTCCGCGCGGAGATGACGATGCCGGAGGAGTCCCGGGAGGGCCACACCCCCACCCGCAGCGGCTGGTGACGGGGCAGAGCACCGGTCCGCATCGGCGTTCTACACTGGCCTCGTCGCCAGACGTGGAAGTGGTGCCATGCCCGCAGAGTTCTCCGCCTGGCTGACGCACGCCGGTCCGGTGCTCCTCTACCTGGTGGTGTGGGGACTCGTCTTCGCCGGCACCGCCCTGTTCCTCGGCGTCTTCATCCCGTTCATCACGGGTGACTCGCTGCTCTTCCTGGCCGGCGCGCTCGCCGGGACCATGGCCGGGGCGAACATCTGGGTGCTCGCCGTCGGGGTGGGGGTCGCCGCGTTCCTGGGCGACCAGGTCGGCTACGCACTGGGGCGACGGTACGGGCGCCCCTACCTCACCCGGCGGGACAGTCCATTCCTCCGGCGGTCCGTCGCCCGGGCCGAGCGGTTCTACGAACTCTTCGGCTGGTGGTCGGTCGTGATCGCGCGGTACATGCCCTGGGTCCGCGTGCTGATCCCGCCGATCGCGGGCATCGGCGGGATGGCCTACCGCCGCTTCGCCTCCGCGAACCTGGTGGGCGCGCTGATGTGGGGGGTCCTCGTCACGGTGAGCGGCTACCTCACGGTGAGCTTCGAGTGGGCGCGGCCCGCGGCCTACACGGTGGCGGCGGTGGCGATCACCGCATCCGTCGTCGCCGGCATCCGCGCCGTCGTCCTCGACCGGAGGGCACGGCACACGGAGGCCGCGGAGGCGGCTGTGCCCACCGCCTGACGACCTCCGCTCGGCTAGACGACCGCCGAGTACTCCTGCAGCCGGCGGACCGCCGTCGCCTCGTGCGCGGCCATCCCCTCGGAGGCGGAGATCACCTGGACCGCCTCGGCGAGCTGCGGAGTCGCCGCCTGGGTGACGCGCTGGTAGGTGAGGGGCTTGAGGAAGCGGGACACCGAGAGGCCGGCGCTGTGCTTCGCGCCGCCCGCAGTGGGCAGGACGTGGTTGGTGCCTGCCATGCCCTTGTCGGAGTAGGCGACTGTGCTCCACGGCCCGATGAACAGCGACCCGTAGTTGCGCAGCCTGCCCAGATACCAGTCGTCGTCCTCCGTCATGAGCTCCAGGTGCTCGGGCGCGAGGTCGTCCATGAGGGCAGCGGCGGTCTCCCGGGAGTCGGCGACGGTGATCGTCCCGTAGTCGTGCCAGGCGGGGCCGGCGATCGCGGCCGTCGCGAGGGTGGCGAGCTGCTGCTCGACCTGCTCGAGGACGGCGTCGGCCAGAGTGCGCGAGGTGGTGACGAGGGCGGCCGGCGAGTTGATGCCATGCTCCGCCTGGCCGAGGAGGTCGGCGGCGACCAGCGCGGGATCAGCGGTGTCGTCGGCGATCACGGCGACCTCCGACGGCCCCGCCAGCAGATCGATCGCGACGGTGCCGAAGAGCTGCCGCTTCGCCTCGGCGACGAACGCGTTGCCCGCGCCCACGAGCATGTCGACCGGGGGGTCGTCGAGCAGGCCGAACGCCATGGCGGCGAGCGCCTGCACGCCGCCGAGGCAGAACACCCGGTCGGCGCCGGACACGGCGGCCGCGTACAGCACCGCGTCGTTGGGCCGGCCGTCCGGGCCGGGCGGCGTGCAGCCGACGACCCGCGGCACCCCGGCCACCTTGGCGACGCCGACCGTCATGAAGGCGCTCGCGGTCAGCGGGAACCGGCCGGCGGGGAGGTATGCGCCAACGGAACCGACGGGGATGTAGCGCTGGCCGGTGATGAGCCCCGGCACGAGCTCCACCTCGAAGTCGGTGAGATGGGCGCGCTGCTCGCGGGCGAACGCGGCCGTGCGCTCGGCGCCGAGCTCGATGGCATCGCGCAGCTCGGGGTCCAGGCGGTCGCCCGCCGTGCTCAGCGCCTTCCCCTGCACCTCAAAGTCGCCGCCGCTCCAGCGGTCGAGCTTCTCCGCGTAGGCCCGGACCGCCGGCAGCCCCTCCCGCTCGATCCGGGAGAGCATCTCGGACACCGTCCGGATGACCTCAGGGTCGCGCTGCGCGGCGGGGGCGACCACCGCCGGCTCCTTGACCCGGGTGAAGCGGCCCGCGAGGGCTTCGAGGACGTGAGGGGAGAACAGCATGCAGTCAACCTAAGAGGCGCCCAACCGCTGGTGAAGGCGGCAATCTCCCATTGCTCCCATAGGTCGGCCCTATACCTCAGGCGACTCCTCCTCGGCGAGCATCGCGCGTGCCAGGCGCGACAGTTCGGCGGTCGCGGGCGAGAGGACGCCGCCCTCACGCTGCACCAGGGCGATGGTGTCGTAGAGCGGCGGGTCGAACGAGGTGAACGAGATGCCCGGCGGGTAGTTGCCGTGCTGGGCGACAGCCCGGGAGACGAAGGTGTCGCCGGCACCGGAGGCGACGAGCGTCAGGGCGGCCTCGGACTGCTCCACCTCGATGCGCGCCTCCACCGTCACGCCGGCGAGCTGCGCCCGCTCCGCCAGCTGCCGCCGGGTGGGGTCCTTCCAGCCGTAGTGTGCGTCGTAGAGCACCAGGTCACGGGTCGCGAGCTCCTCGATGGTGACCGGCGCCGCGACGTGTTCCGGGTTCGCGCTTGCGTAGAGGACCTCGTCGCGGCGCAGCGGTGTGAACGTGAGGCCCTCCGGATCCAGCGGGAGCACGACGATGCCGCCCTCCAGCTCCCCCGACCGCACCATGTTCGCAACCTCGACGGAGTTGAGGCCGACGACGCGGAGCCGCACCTTCGGGTAGCGGGCGTGGAAGTTGCCGAGCAGATCCGCCATCGAGTAGTAGTTCGCGTTCCGGAGCAGGCCGAAGGTCGCGATGCCGCCGTCGAGCGAGTTGACGGCCTTGAGCGCCCGCTCCGCCTCCTCGGCGCTCGCGAGAGCCTTCTCGGCGAGCGGGAGCAGCTCCTCCGCCGCGGGAGTGAGGAGCAGCCGTCGGCCGGTGCGGATGAAGAGGGCGATCCCGTAGCCGTCCTCGAGTCGCCGGATGATCTCGGAAACCGTCGGCTGCGCGAGATGCAGGGCCAGCGCGGCGGCTGTGAAGGAGCCGAGCCGCGCGGCCGCCACGAACACCCGGAGCTGGAGCAGAGTCACGGGGCAAGGGTAGGGCCGCCCGGTGCGGTCGGCGGATAGCTCGCGCCCGATCCATAGGTCGACACGATGGCTACCAGCGACATTTGGCTCCTAGTGCCCCCGAAACCCGCTACCTAGGCTCGGGCTACCCAACCCCGGGATGAAGAAGA
>DATCMN010000095.1:0-2337 GCA_036563405.1 Naasia sp.
GGCGCACTGCTCGAGCTGCTGGAGCAGTTCTCGACGCGCGGCATCAACCTGAGCCTGCTGCAGTCCCGCCCGATCGGCGACGCTCTCGGACGCTACCGCTTCGTCGTCGATCTGGACGGTCACCTGCACGACGAGCGGGTCGCCGACGCGATGCTGGGCCTCCGCCGCTTCAGCCCGAAGGTGATCTTCCTCGGCTCCTACGCGCGCGCCGACAAGCAGGCGGTGACCTACGTGTCGCGCTACGACGACGAGGTGTTCATCGAGGCCCGCGACTGGCTGCGCGGCATCCTCTCCGGCGAGCCCGAGTAGTCACCGCCTCACTCCTCGTCCCTGTACAGAGCCCTGACTCGCCCTCAACAGGCTCAGTCGCCCTTCAACAGGCTGGAAATCGGTTCCCGAGGCTGTTGGAGGCAATCCGGCCTGTTGAGGGCGAGGAGACTGTCGCGTCAGGCGGGGGTGCCGGGCACCGGCGTGCCGATGGGCGCCTCGTCGAGGGCGTCCTCGGGGTCGATCGCGCTCTCCTCGGGCGGCAGCTCGGCCTGCTCCTTGGCCGGCGCACCCACCTCGGTCCGCTCGGACGCCGGCAGGCGGTCCGCCTCGGACTGCGGGATGCGCACCGTGAGCGCGAGCGGATCCACCCACGCCTTGATCGCGGTGGCGCGCCCGAACGTGTCGCCGTCGAGTTCGAACACCGTCGGCTTCTCGGGGCGGAGGATGATCTCCTTGCCCTTCAGGTAGCTGAGGGCGCGGACTTCGCGGCTCAGGTTGTTGAGCAGCTTCCTGCCCACGTTGCTGCGCCGCAGCACGCCGTTCTCCCACACGATCTTCACCCAGATCTGCAGCCAGCCGAACAGGCCCTGAGGGCGGAGGGCGACGATATCGAAGAGGCCGTCGTCCACCGACGCCTCCGGCAGCAGGAGGATGTTCGCGGGCAGCGAGCCGCAGTTGCCCATGATCAGCGTGTGCACGCGGAGGCTCCGCGGGGGAGCGCCGTCCAGCTGGAAGCGCAGCCGCACGTTGTTGTCGCCCTTGATCGACTTGCGGATGGCGTCCACGTAGGCGAGCCAGCCGACCTTCCGCTTCAGCTCCGAGTCGGTGTTCTCGATCATCTGGGCGTCGAGGCCGATGCCCGCCATGACCAGGAAGACGAATCGGTCCCGTGCGCCGTCCGCGCGACGCACCTCCGCGATGCCGAGGTCGATCTCGCGATCGGTGCCCTCGAACGCCGTCGCGACGGAGTCCTCCAGGTTGCCGAGCGTGAGGTTGAGGTTCCGCGCGAGGAGGTTGCCGGTCCCGGAGGGCAGCAGGCCGAGCGGGATGCCCGTCTCCCAGAGACCCTGCGCGACGGCGCGCACCGTGCCGTCGCCGCCGGCAGCGAGCACCACATCTGCGCCGTCCTCGATCGCCTGGCGGGTCATCCCCTCGCCCGGGTCCTCCTCACTGGTCTCGTACCAGCGGCTCTCCCCCCAGCCCGCGTCGCGCGCTGCGGCGTCGACGGCCCTGCGGAGATCGTCGATGTCGACCTTGATCGGGTTGTAGACGACGGCTGCCGTCTTCTGGGCAGAAGCGTCGGGTGCGGCCATGCGGGCCAATCTACCGGGGAGGCCTGGAACCCGAGAGGGGTGGACGGGCCGGAATCCGGGCGGATACGGAGAAGTAGGCTGGTCGCCGTGATCGACCCGCAGCTGCTCCGCGACAACCCCGACGCCGTCCGACGCTCGCAGGAGTCGCGGGGCGCCTCCGTCGGTGCCGTCGACGAGGCCGTGCAGGCGGACGCCGCCCGCCGCTCCTCCATCACCGAGTACGAGCGCCTGCGCGCGGAGCAGAACGCCTTCGGGAAGCAGGTGGCCGCCGCTCCGAAGGAGGAGAAGGCCGCGCTGGTGCAGCAGGCGCAGAGCCTGGCGGCCGACGTGAAGGCCGCGCAGCAGACGGCGAACGAGGCCGAGCAGCGCTTCACCGAGGTGATGCGGGGCATCGCCAACGTGATTCTCCCAGGCGTGCCCGCGGGGGGCGAGGACGACTTCGAGGTGCTCCGCGAGGTGGGGGAGCGCCCGCAGTTCGACTTCGAGCCCAAGGACCACCTGGGCGTCGCCGAGGGCCTCGACGCCATAGACATGGCACGCGGCGCGAAGGTGTCGGGCGCGCGCTTCTACTTCCTCAAGGGGATCGGCGCCCGGCTGGAGCTCGCGATCATGTCGCTCGGCCTGGACCGCGCCCTCGAGGCCGGGTTCACGCCGGTGATCCCCCCGACCCTGGTGAAGCCGGAGATCATGGAAGGCACCGGCTTCCTCGGCGAGCATGCCGACGAGATCTACTACCTCCCCGCCGACGACCTCT
>DATCMN010000420.1:0-5237 GCA_036563405.1 Naasia sp.
GCACCGCCTCGCCGCGCACCCGCAGGTAGTCGTCGAGCACGGCCGCTGCCTCGTCGACCGGCTCGTCGTCGGGTCCCATCGCGAACGAGGTGAGCGTCCACCACGGCCTGTCCCCCGCCGTGTCGCGAAGCTGGTTGAGGGTGAGGAAGTCGCCGGCCGCGAGGTCGATGGGCGCCTGCGCGCCTGCGGTGGCGGCGCTCCACGCGGCGGTCAGGAACTCGCGGTTCGTCTCGGCGAGGTCGACGGCCCGGCTGGCGACGCGCTCCGGCGAGATCACGGCGACGGCAGCACCGTCCGGCAGGTACGAGGTGACGGGGACGAGCCGGTCGACGAGGGCCGGCGTCAGCGACTCCATGCCCTCGACGGGGATGCCCTCGGCGAGCTTCGCGAGCATCGTGGAGAGGCTGGGGAACTCGTGCAGCATCTCGGCCGCGCGCTGCCGGACGGCCGGCCCGAGCAGCAGCTCGCGGCTGGCGGGCAGCTCGACCTCGCGGATCTCGTCCGGCAGCGAGCGCTGGTCGGCGACCGAGAACTGGCGCATGCCGTCCACCTCGTCGCCGAAGAAGTCGACCCGCACGGGGTGCTCGGCGTTCGGCGGGAAAACGTCGAGGATTCCGCCGCGAACCGCGAACTCGCCGCGTCGGGTGACCATGTCGACCCGGGCGTAGGCCAGCTGCGGGAGCCGCTCCGCCAGCTGGGTGAGCCCGACGCCCCGGCCACCGAGGGTGAGGACGACGGGCTCGAGGTCGGTCAGGTCGCTGGCGAGCGGCTGCAGGGCGGCTCGCACGGCGCCGACGACGATCAGCGGCTTCGCGCCGTCCCAGTCGCGCATCCGGCGCAGCGTGTTGATGCGGGTGCCGACCGTCTCCGCGCTCGGGCTGAGTCGCTCGTGCGGCAGGGTCTCCCACGCGGGGAAGGCGAGGATCTCCGCATCCGGCAGCAGGCAGGCGAACGCCGAGCGCAGCGCCTCGGCCTCACGCCCGGTCGGGGTGATCGCGAACAGGGCGGGCGGCGAGCCGGCGGCGAGCCGCTGCTCGAGCAGAGCGGCGAGGAGCGCCGGCTGCAATCCGGCCGTGACCGAGAAGTCGGTGGCGCGGGATGCCGAGGAGAGGGCGCGGGCGAACGACGGAGCACGCTTCAGGGCGCGCGCCAACCCGTTCAAACTCACTCGCACGAGTCTACCGGCGGCCCCCGACGGACCCTGAGGTTCCGCTCAGGGCGAGCGCCTCCGCCGCCGAGTTGGCAGTTGTGGCTGTCAACTCAGCGAGATGGCAGCCACAACTGCCGAGTCAGGGGGCGTGGAACTTCTGCTGGGCGGCGAGAAGGCCGTCGGCGGCGATCGCCTGGACCGCGTCCGCCGCGTCCTCGAGCAGGGTGGGCAGCACCTCGCGCTCGGCGCTCGCGAAGTCCTTGAGCACGAAGTCGGCCGCGGGCTGCCGGCCGGGCGGGCGCCCGATGCCGACGCGGACCCGCGTGAAGTCACCGGTGCCGACGGCGGCTGCGATGTCGCGGATGCCGTTGTGGCCGCCGTGCCCACCGCCGAACTTGAGCCGCACGGTGTCGAACGGGATGTCGAGCTCGTCGTGGACGACGATCAGGCGATCCGGCTCCAGGGAGTAGAACCCGAGGAGCTGCGACACCGGGCCGCCGGACAGGTTCATGAACGAGTTCGGCTTCGCCAGGATCAGGCGCGGGCCGGCCGGGAAGCTGCGGCCCTCGGCGACCGCCGAGTTCGTCTTGTGACTGGTGAAGCGCGCGCCGATGCGGTCGGCCAGGGTCGCGAGGACCATCTGGCCGACGTTGTGGCGGTTGCCGGAGTAGCCGGCCCCGGGATTGCCGAGGCCGACCACCAGCCAGGGATCGCCCATCGAGGACGCGGGCGGCTGCTACTCGGAGTCGGCCGAGGAGGCGTCCGCCGGGGAGGCGTCGCCGTTCTCGACGGCAGGCGCCTCGGGGCTCTCGTCGCCGGCGGTGTCGCCTTCGAGGTCGCCCGAGGTGCCGGAGATGGTGAGGACGAGGATGTCGGCCTCCATCGCGAGCTTCGCGCCCTGCGGCAGCGCGATGTCGCCGGCCGTGATGCGGGTGCCCTCGGCGGCGCCCTCGATGTCGAGCGTGACGCGCTCGGGGATGTGGGTCGCCTCGACGTCGAGCGTGAGGGTGGTGAGGTCGGTCGACACCATGGCGTTCGGCGCGGGCTCGCCCTCGACGTGCACGAAGACCTCCACCTGGACGCGCTCGCCGCTGCGGACGAGGACGAGGTCGAGGTGCTCGATGATCTGGCGGACCGGGTCCTTCTGCACGTCCTTGACCAGCGCGAGCAGGCTGGTGCCCGCGATGTCGAGGTCGAGGACCGCGTTGGACTTGCGGATGATGAGGGACACCTCGTGGCCGGGCAGCGACACGTGCTGCGGCTCGGCGCCGTGACCGTAGATGACGGCGGGGATCTTGCCTGCGGCGCGGAGCTTGCGGGCGGCGCCCTTGCCGAAGCTCTCGCGGAGCTCTGCGGTGATCTTCTCGGCCATGGTGGCCCTCCTCGTGGACGCTCGTCGCGCCGGTCTGCTCGGGCCCGGTGGCCCGAAAGTGCTGGGGTATCGACTCGGCGCGATGCGCGGAAGGAAGAGCCGGAGCCATCCACCGCGTCGATCACGGATGCGGTGCGCATCCCTCGCCGAAGTTCAGTCCGCGAGTCTACCTCACAGGACCGGGTGCTTCGCGCCTGCCTACGGGAGGCCTTCCGCCGTCCGCTCCAGGTCGGTCACGGGCGGTTCGCGCTGGGTGGCGACCGCGGTTCCGGCCGCGGTGCAGACGAGCGCGATGGCGATGATCTCGACGGGCGTGAAGCGCTCGCCGAGCACCACAACGCCGAAGAGGGCCGCGATCGCCGGCCCGGTGGCGGTGATGATCGCGTACAGCCGGGGCGGGATGCGGCGGAGGATGAAGGTGTCGAGGCTGTACGGCAGCGCGGAGGACAGGACGCCGATCGCGAGCAGCAGGAGGAGCACGCCGCCGTCGAAGCGGCCGGCGGGGAAGCCGATGGCGGCGACGGGCAGCAGCACGGCGAGGCTCACCGCGCTGGCGATCGTGAGGCCGTCGAGTCCGGGCAGGGTGAGCGCCACCCGGCGGGTGAGCAGGATGTAGCCCGCCCACGCCGCCGCGGCCGTCAGTGCGAGCAGCACGCCGAGCAGGTTCGCGTCGCCGTCGAGGCCCGTCAGCAGCACCACGCCGACCGCGGCCACGGCGGCGCAGGCGACGTCGAGGGGGCGCCGCGACAGGAGGAGCGCGACGGCGAGGGGACCGAGGAACTCGATGGTGGCGGCGATGCCCAGGCCGAGCAGGTGCACCGACTCGTAGAAGGCGAGGTTCATGACGGCCAGGTCGAGGCCGAGCAGCACGGCCGGCCAGGATCGGCGCCAAGCGAGGCTGGACCGTCGCGGCCGCGCGAACGGCAGCAGCGTGGCGAGCATCACCAGCTGACGGCCGGCGACGACGACCGGCGACCCCACGACCGGGATGACCAGTCCGGCGAGCGCCGAGCCCAGGTTGATGCTCACCTCGGTGCCGGCCTGCACGGCGGCGCCGACGGTTGTCCGCCGGGAGCTCCGTCCTGCCGCCGCCGCGTCCTCGCCCGTCACTCGGCGGTCAGCGCAGCGAGCGCGACCTCCGCCGCCTGCTCCGGCGGCAGTGCGATGTCGACGAGGACCGAGCGCTCGTCGTCCTGCAGCGGCTCCAAGGTCGAGAGCTGGGAGTCGAGCAGGGCGGGCGGCATGAAGTGGCCCTCCCGCTCGCCGAGGCGCTGCTCGAGCAGCTCTCGCGTGCCGTGCAGGTGCACGAACGCGACAGGTCCGCCGGCGGCGTCCCGCAGCAGGTCCCGGTACGCGCGCCGCAGAGCGGAGCAGGCGACCACGGAGAACTTGCCCTCGCCGGTCTCCTCCGCGAGCACGGCACCGACCCGGCGCAGCCACGGCCAGCGGTCCTCGTCGGTCAGCGGCGTGCCGGCTGCCATCTTGGCCGTCGACTCCGCCGAGTGCAGGTCGTCCGCGTCCACGAAGTCGACGTCGAGCTTCTCGGCGATCAGCCGCCCGACGGTGGACTTGCCGGAGCCGGACACACCCATGACGACGATTGCGATGGGTGTCATGGTCGAAAGCGTACCGATCCGCGCCCCCAGTAGCCTGGTCTCCGACGGTCACGAGGGACGGAGACGCGGATGGCGGACACGACGGCGAAGGCGAACATCGGGGTCGTGGGACTCGCGGTGATGGGGTCCAACCTGGCCCGGAACCTGGCGAGCCGGGAGGGCAACACCGTCGCGGTGTACAACCGCTCGCACGAGAAGACCGACGCCCTGATCAGCGCCCACCCCGAGGCGGGCTTCGTCCCCGCCCAGACCGTCGAGGAGTTCGCGGCGTCGCTGACGAAGCCGCGAGCGGCGATCATCATGGTGAAGGCCGGGAAGCCGACGGACGCCGTGATCGAGCAGCTCGCTAAGGTCTTCGAGCCGGGCGACATCATCGTCGACGGCGGCAACGCCCTCTTCACCGACACCATCCGCCGTGAGGAGGCTGTCCGCGCGACGGGCATCAACTTCGTCGGCGCCGGCATCTCCGGCGGCGAGGAGGGCGCCCTCAAGGGCCCGAGCATCATGCCCGGCGGCTCCGCCGAAGCATGGGAGACCCTGGGGCCGATCCTCAGGTCCATCGCCGCGATCGCCGAAGGCGAGCCGTGCGTCACCCACGTCGGCACCGACGGCGCCGGGCACTTCGTCAAGATGATCCACAACGGCATCGAGTACGCCGACATGCAGCTCATCGCCGAGGCCTACGACCTGATCCGCCGCGGCACCGGCAAGAGCCCCGCCGAGATCGCCGACATCTTCGCCGACTGGAACACCGGCGAGCTGGAGAGCTACCTCATCGAGATCACCGCAGAGGTGCTCCGCCAGGTGGACGCGGAGACGGGCTCGCCGCTCGTCGACGTGATCCTCGACCAGGCGGGTGCCAAGGGCACCGGGGCGTGGACCGTGCAGACCGCCCTCGACCTCGGCATCCCCGTCTCCGGCATCGCCGAGGCGGTGTTCGCGCGGTCGCTGTCGTCGAAGCCCGCGCAGCGCGAGGCCGCGAGCGACCTCCCCGGACCGGCCGAGGCGTGGACGGTGGACGACCCGGACGGCTTCGTCGAGGACGTGCGCCGGGCGCTCTACGCGTCGAAGATCATCGCCTACTCGCAGGGCTTCGACG